>JAITDM010000068.1 GCA_031282535.1 Oscillospiraceae bacterium | reverse complement strand
GGGTGTGGTCTCGGGCGTGGTTTCAGGCGTAGTCTCGGGTGTGGTCTCAGGCGTAGTCTCGGGTGTGGTCTCAGGCGTAGTCTCGGGGGTGGTTTCAGGCGTAGTCTCGGGTGTGGTCTCGGGCGTAGTTCCAGGCGTAGTCTCGGGCGTGGTTCCAGGTGTGGTCTCGGGCGTGGTTCCAGGTGTGGTCTCGGGCCCAGACTCAGGCTTCGTCTCCAAAGATACCAATCCCTTTTCCGCCTTCGTCAGGTCGGCCAGCGTGCTGTCCACGACGGCCTGGTCGTCCGTGCTCAGCGCCTCGTTTGCCAATACTTTCTCGGTGTTGTTCAGTGCGAGGCGCAGCGGCGCGACGGACGCCGGGGTGTAAAGCGTGAGATCCAGCAGCAGGATCCTCTGATAGGTGATGTTCAGCAGAGACTTGTCCGCGCGCAGACGCAGGGCGATGATCGTATCCGTCAAAGCGTTCCAGGCCGTGTCCACCTCGGGCTGCAGGGCGTCGCCGTTGGCGTACACCGCCTCGGCCGCGGCCAGGGCCGCGAGGAATGCGCCCTTTCCGGCCTCGACATAGCGGTCCAGTTCGTCGGTGAAGAGATCGGCCAGATCAAGGGCCTGCGCCAGTCGGTTTTTGTCGCCCTTGAGGAAGCCGGACTTGTGGATGTACCCCAACAGGACGAGCTCCGCCTCCAGCACCTCGGCCGGCGTGGCGTATGGCGCGGCCTCGACGGCCAGCGCCGTCTCGTATGCCGCCAGGAAGCCGGTGCGCACCGAGTCGATCAGTTTGTCCACCGTGCCGTTTTCGACCAGCGCCGCGGCCTCCGCGAGGACCTTGACGAGGAAGGACTTGTCCGTCGCGGACAGGAGCGCGTCGTAGCGGTCGGCGAGGGTGAACAGCGCGTCCTCATACGCCTGCGCGGAGGCGCCGTCCAGCGTCTGGGCGTCGGCGAGCGCGGCGCGCAAGGCGTCGGCGGTCTCCGGCGTGTAGTAGGCGAGATCCATGCTCGAAACGGCCGTGATCAGCGTGGTCAGCGCCTCGACGACCCGGGCGTCCGGCAGGGGCGGGGTGTAGATGGAATCCACGCGGTGGGGATAGGCCTGCTCATAGGCGTAGGCCAGTTTGATCAGGGTGCCGTCGTCCCAGGCGCGGCCCACCAGGTCGACGCAGATGGGCATGCCGGCCGGGTACGAGGGGCCGTTTACGCCGTCGGTGGTGCCGATGGGGACCACGAGGTCCGGGAACCCGCCGTGGGAGACGATGCCCTGGAGATAGTTGGCGTTGTCGCCGGCCGTGCCGCCCGTCGTGGCCGGGCCGCGCCACATGAAGTAGGCGAAGCAGTCCAGGTTGTAGGCGTCCAGATAGGCGGCCAGGGCGGCCTGGTAGAGGTTGCGGTTCGAGAGGAAGATCTTCCAGCCGTTGTCCGGCCGGTTCCGGTAACCCGCCTCCCAGTCGTAGTCGGCGTTACCGGCCGCGATGTTGTTGGCGTTGCTGGTGATGCTGGAGATCATGTAGTCGCCGGTCCCGTTGGAGGCGTAAGTGCCCTTGTCGCGGATGTCGATCTGCGAGTGGACCGGGTTGATGCCGAAGCGTCCCACCGCCTCGGTGATGCCGCGCGCATTGATCTCCTCCTTGGTCGGCAGGGCGCGGAAATATTGCTCGATGTCGATGGGGCCCCAGCCGGTGTTCAGCGAAGGTCCGTCCGGCGTGTTGGGATTGCGGTAGAGCGGGTTGTAATAGGTCTGGTAGGGGAAGTTGATTTCCACGAAGGTGGCGCCGGCGGCCTCCATGTCCGTCTGCCACTGCTCGTGGGCGGGGTTCGCGGCCAGATACGCCTCCAGCGTGCTGCCGCTGTCCGGTCTTGCCCAGCGGGAGGCCGACAGCCAGCCGATGCGGGCGGTGGACAGCGCGCCGGCGTTCAGATAGTCGGTGTAGGTGTCGGGGACCTTGCTGTCGGCGTCCTTTGTGATGTCGTCCTGCGGGTCGGTGCCCGTGATGGCGTCCATCATGTAGGCGATGTCGGTGGCGGTCCGGGCCAGCGGCCCGGTGACGTCGCGGGCCAGCACCAGCGGGATGACGCCCTCGCGGCTGGTGACGCCCCAGGTGGGCTTCAGCGCGAACAGGCCGTTCGCGTGGCCCGGGGAGCGGATGGAGCCGCCGGTGTCGGTGCCCATGGAGGCGAGGCCGAAGTTGGCGGCGACCGAGACGCCGGAGCCGCCCGAGGAACCGCCCGAGGCGCGGTTGGCGAGCCCGGCGGCGCTCACGGCGTACGGGCTGTGCGCCGTGCCGCCCAGGGAGCTCTGGGAGGTGGTGCGGGAGTTGGCGAATTCGGAGAGGTTGGCCTTCGCGATGATGATCGCGCCCGCCTCCTCCAACTGCTTGACCGTGAAGGCGCTGTCATACGGGTAGGAGTCCTGCAGCACCTTGGACCCGGCGCTGGTGGGCATGCCCTCGTAGTCGTAGTTGTCCTTGATGATGACCGGGACGCCGTGGAGCGGTCCGCGGACGGCGCCGGCCGCGCGCTCCGCATCCAGTGCGGCCGCGATCTCGGCGGCGCGCGGGTTCACGAGGATGATCGAGTTGAGCGCCAGCGGCCGGTCATAGGCGGCGATCCGCTCCAGGTACATGTCGACCACCTCCGCGGAGGTGATCTCCCCGGCCGCGAGTGCGCGCTGCAGGTCGGTGATGGAGATCTCCTGCAGGTCCAGCGTCGTGAACGTCAGATCCGCCAACAATTCCGCCGTGTCGATCGGCGGCGCGGCGGCCGGCAGGACGTACCCCCCGCCGCCCGACGAACCGCTCGACGAGGCGCCGGCGGGCTCTTCGATCTCCTGCGCGAACGCCCGCAGGCCGAGGCCCGTCATCATCCCGGCGAGGAGACAGACGGTCAGGAACAGGTGCAGTGCGCGGCACAGCCATCTTCCTTCTCTCTTCTTTCGCTTTTCTTCCATGGTATCAAGCTCCCTCCATAAAAATTGCAAAGAAACACAAACGGCGCCAGATCTCTCTGACGCCGTTGTCTCACTTTGCATGCGCCTATTATAAGCACATCCCCCAAAGGAAGTCAATCCATTTTGTGAAGTTTTATCAAGATGTCAGGTTTTGAGCCAGAAGAGAAAAGAATTTAGGTGTTTTGCGGCGTCTGATTTGGCGGCTCTTGGCCGGCGCAAATGAAAAGTAGATAAAATTTTCCCACATGATGAAAATGGAATATAGAAAACGGAGAATGCCATGAAAGCGCTTGACTTTTTCCGGATAGGCGTCTATGCTAAAACGCATAAATGACCAAAAGACAATGATGTCAGACATGTTTTGACGCCATTGCCTTTTATTTTGCTTAGACGCCGCACGCGGACATGAGGAGCTGAGCGCTGTGAACACACCGAGTACAAATACACCGGAGGCGGCCCGCGCCGAACGGAAAAGAGGCGGCTGGACGACTCTGCGCCTCTGGCTTGCCGCGGGCGCGGTCTGTGCCGCCGCGGCGCTCACGCTGCTGCTCGTGCTGCTGGGGCCCGCCCCCGCCACGGCGGACACGGGCCCCGCCTCTCCGGCCGTGACGCCGCCGGCCAGCGAAGTGCAGGCCGCCGTCACGCCGCCGTCCGCCGGTGCCGTCACGCCGGCGCCGCCCCAGGCGACGGCCGCCGCCATCGGGTCCCACGCGCTGACGCCGGCGCAGTACAACTACTACTACGTCGGCCAGTACAATCTGTTTCTGGCCGCCGACATGGGTCTCAGCACACTGGACCGGAACGCGCCGCTGGCGCAGCAGCCCTACGCGGAGGGGACGACCTGGGAGGACTATTTCCGGCAGCTGGCGGAGGACACGATCCGCTACACCTACGCGCTGAGCGACGCCGCGCAGGCGGCGGGCTACGCGCTGCCCGGGGAGGAGGCGCGGCGGCTCGACGAGAGCTGGCAGGCCATGCAGGGCTACGCCGCGCAGAGCGGGCAGACGATGGAGGCGTATCTGGAGGAGCTGTTCGGGGCCGGGGTCACCGAGGCGGTGTTCCGCGGGGAAAACCGCCGGGAGGCGCTGGCCAAGAGTTATGACGACCACCTGCGCGCCGGCTTTGACATCTCCGACGAGGAGATTCAGGCGGCCTACGACCGGGACCACAGGGCGGCGGACCGGGTGTCCTACTGCTATTTCCCCATGATCGCCGCGTACCGGGACGCAGACGGGGACGACGTGCTCTCCGAGGCGGAGAAGGCGCAGGCCAAGGCCGAGACCGCGCGGCGCGCGTGGGAGATGCTGGACCGGGTGGAGGATGAGAACAATTTCAACGCGCTCTGCGTGGAGTACGCGGACCCCTACAGCCTGTCGAACTACCGGGACGACCCGGCCTTCGCCGTCTACCGGGATGTGACCTACGCGCAGATTGAGGCGGACCCGACGCTGGCCGCGTGGGCGTTCGACGGCGACCGGACCCCCGGCGAGAAGAGCGTTCTGGAGGGCCAGGACCACAGCTATGTCCTCTACTTCATCGGGCGCAGCCGGGAGGAGGTCCGCGCGGCGGACGTCCGCCTGCTGTCCTTTCGGCCCGTCGACGCCCCGGCCGGCCGCGCGCTGACCGAGGCCCAGGCCCAAGCGGCGCTGCGCGAGGCGGAGGCAGTATTGGAAAAATTTGGAAGTACAGACCGCAACGAGGGGTCATTTGAGGCGCTCACGCCCCAGGCGTCCGCCCTTTACGAGCAGATGACGCCGGGGCGTTTTTCCGAGGCGGCGGACGCCTGGTGTTTCGACCCCGCGCGCGCGCCGGGCGACTGCACGGTGATCCGGGAGGAGACCGCGGTATATCTCTTCTACTTCCTACGGCAGGGCGCGCCCGTCTGGAAGCTGGCCGTACGCGAGCAGCTCAGGCAGGAGCGGTTTGACGCATATTTTGACACCCTCACGCCGGCGTACGCCTTCGTCCCCCAAGAGGCCTTCGACCGCACGCAGACGCTGTAGCGTGTGTCACGT
>JAITDM010000285.1 GCA_031282535.1 Oscillospiraceae bacterium | reverse complement strand
TTTGAGCAGCGGATCATCCGCTCCTTTTTTCAGGGCGGGCACTACGAGCGCCATCTCAACCGGATGCGTCTCGTCTACAAAAAGAAGCGGGACGCGCTGCTGGAGGGGCTGTCCCCCCTGAGGCCCGCGCTGTCCATCGACGGACTCAATGCGGGGCTCCACCTGCTGCTGCGGGTCCGGGGGCTGAACGAGGCGGCGCTTGTGGCCCGGGCCGCCGCGCGGGACGTGCGCGTCTATCCGCTCTCCCACTATCACTGGGGGCCGCCGCCGCCCTCGCACACCGTCGTGGCGGGCTACGCCGGCCACACCGCGGACACCCTGCGCCAGGCGGCCCTCCGGCTGGTCGAAGCCTGGGGCTGAGCATCCGGTGCACCGGCCGCCGGGCCGTTGCCGCCGGCCGCGGGACATGATACAATTGTGTGCGTCAATACCCGTGTCGACCATGCGCACACCGGGAGGGGGAACTGCCCGTGCAGGACTTGCTGCTTTTGTCAAAGGATGTGCCCATCGCGAAGATCGTCGGCGGGGCGCTGGAACCGCTGCGCCCATCCCGGCTGCCGCTGTTTTTGCGGCGGACGGGCGACGCGCGGGCCTGGCTGGAATCGCGGGCCATCGACGGGCACCGCACCAACTCGCGGCTGCTGAAACGCGCCCTGCGCCTGGCGCACAAGGACGACCTGACGGCCGTGCTGACGGTGAACGCCGCCACCATCACCGACAACTACTGGGTGCGGCCGCTCTCCGACGACACCCTGCGGTATGAGGACGTCCGCTTCAAAACACATCTGTTTGACGAACTCGCGCTGACCGGCGACGTCAACGCCTTTGACCAGCCGCCGGGCCGGACGCCGGAGCTCACCAACACCGGCAGCTTTGAAAAGTGCTGGCGGTTGATGGACGGCGCGTGGTGGATGTTCAAGGCCGGCAAGCCGGAGGAACTGTTTTCGGAACTGCTGGCCTGCCGGGTGGGCGCGCACCTGGGCCTTCCGCTGGCGGCATACGAACCGGCGGGCGATTTTATCCGCAGCCGGGATTTCACGGACAACGCCCGCGTGGACTTTGAGCCCGCCCGCGGGATCATCGGGGATGCATCGGACTACGTCAAAATCTACAAGGCGTTGCGGGCCGTCAGCGAAACCGCCGCGGCGCAATATGTGTCGATGTGCTATTTTGACGGGCTGATTTTCAACATGGACCGGCACGAGAACAACTTCGGCGTCCTGCGCGACAGCGACACCGGCGAGGTGCTGTCGCTCGCGCCGTTTTACGACCACAACATCGCGCTGGTGGCGCGCGGGTATCCGCACCGCGCGCCGGACGACCTGCTGATCCGCGACTTCGCCGCGCTGATGGAACACATCGGCGCGCCGCTGCTGCTGCCCCGGCTGACCGAGGCGTCGGCGCTCGCGCTGGCGCGGGACATCCCCTTCACGCCGCCCGCGACCGGCGACGTCCCCGACCCGCGCGCGTTTGCCGCCCAGTACCTCATCCGCCGACAGGCGGCGCTGGCAGCGCGGTGCTCACTTGTAATTCAGAATGCATAATGCATTATTTACGAAGACTGGTTCACATGCGCCGCCCGAGGCATTCGGGCGGCGTTTTTCACGGCGGGCGGCGCGCTTTAGTAGGCCGCTTCATGGATGTCGACGACATCCCGCACGTGCAGCGGAACATAACACGTCCCGAGTCCCCTCCCGACGGCTTTGACGGCCATCTCCTCAAATTTGTCCTTTTCGGAGATCCCGAGCGCCCGCAGCGTCCCCGGCAGCCCCAGCTGCGCGAAGTAGGCCGCCGTTTTGTCGATCGCCCGGCGGGCCGTGTCGTAGGGATCCGCCTCGGGCGGGAGATCCCAGACGGCGCGGCCGTACGCCGCAAACAGATCCACCGTCTTCTCACCCAAAATATGGCGCATCCACACCGGCGTGATCACCGCCAAGCCGGCGCCGTGCGCCACGTCGTAATAGGCGCTCAGCGGGTGCTCCATCGCGTGGCAGCTCCATGTGCCGGCAAACCCCGCGGCCAGAAACCCGTTGATCGCCCAAGTGGAGGCCCACATCAGGTTGGCCCGCGCGCCGTAGTCGTCGGGCGTCTGGACTGCTTTCGCGCCACAGTGAACGCAGGTCTTGAGCAGGCCCTCGATGAGGCGTGGCTGCAAGTAGGCGCCCTCCACTTTTTTGAAGTACAGCTCAAACAGGTGCGACATGATGTCGGCCGTGCCCGCCGCCGTGTGGTACGCGGGCACGGTGAAGGTGTATTCCGGGTCCAAAATCGACACTTTGGGAACCAGCAGCGGGCTGAATATCGACTGCTTGGCGTACACCGCCAGGTTGGAGATCACCGCAAACCCGTTCATCTCCGAACCCGTGGCGGCGATGGTGAGCACGCTCACCACCGGCAGCGCGTCCCGCACCTTGGCGTGGTCCAGCACGAGATCCCACGGGTCGCCGTCATACCGGGCGCCGGCGGCCACCGCTTTGGAACAGTCGATCACACTGCCCCCGCCGACAGCCAGCACCACCTGTATGTCGTGCCGCCGGCAGAGCGCCGCCCCCTGGCGCACCGTCTCGATCCGCGGGTTCGGGTCCACGCCCGGCAGCTCCGTGACCGTCACGCCGCCCGCCCGCAGCTGCGACAGCACGACATCGTACAGGCCCGTCTTTCGGATGCTGCCTCCGCCGTATACCAGAAGCACACGGCTGCCAAACCGCCGGATCGCGTCCGTGAGATGGCAGATCTGCCCTCTGCCGAAATAGATCTCCGTCGGGACATAATAGCGAAAATTCTGCACACGTCTTCCTCCTCGGTATTTTTCTCGCGGGATGTCTCGGTCCCGGTGCTTCCTGGGTTCACACCCGCAGCCTTTTGCCGCTGACCGCGCCGACCGTCAGCCGCAGGACGGCGACACGGCGGATCTGCTCCTCCGAAAATGAGAACGACCCCTCCGGCGCATACTGCCGCATCACGACCCGCAGGGCCGCCTCCTTCTCCCCGCCGTCCGGCACCTCTTCCACGAGCCCCGTCCCGCAGACGCTCTCGTACTCCATCGTGTAACTGCAAGCCTGCTCACCCGGCACCAACCGGTGGCCGCAGTCCATCTCGAACGCGACGTGCGGGTTCGCCCGCAGCAACGCCATCTTCTTGCCCTCCTGCCGTCCATGAAAATACAACACAAGCGCCCCCGCCTCCTCCGCCGCGCCAAAGTTGAGCGGCACCAGGTAGGGGTGCGCCCCGTCGAACATCGCCAGACGGCACACGTCGCACTTCCCGATGATCTGCCGGATCTCGGCCCGGTCCGTCACCACT
>JAITDM010000231.1 GCA_031282535.1 Oscillospiraceae bacterium | reverse complement strand
ACGCCTGCCTCATTTTCGACGGGCGTCAAGTGGTCGGCGGTGCGGCCCAGGCGGGGCTTGCCGAAAAACCCGCCGCGGACAACAGAGCGGAGGCAGCCCAGGCTGCCCCCGCTCTGTTGTCCGTACGGCGCCTGCCGACGCAGGCAGGTCGTCTCACGCCTGTGCGCCGCCGTCAGGAGACCGTGTAGGTCACCGATGTGGAGACGGGCAGATTGGTGCCGGTGGCCTTGTCGATCAGACGCAGCCGGCCCACGCCGCCGGTCGGTTCCAGGTGGGTGATCACCACTTTGTCGCCCGCGGCCAGCGCTGCGGTTTGGGTCTGTGCCGCGTATGAGGTCTTGCCCGCCCAGGTGCGGCTGAACTTGCGCTGCCCGGCGGAGGAATACACCGAGAGAGAGGCGTAGGTTTCGGCGAAGTAGACATGGGGCTGCCCGGCGTTGGTGCGTACGGTGAGGGTCTTGGCGGCCGCGTCGATGTCGGCCGTGGCGAACAGCCAGTCGCCAAGGCCGCGCATCTCCACGTTCGCTCCGCCGGAGCCCGTTCCGTCGCCGGTATCCACACCGGTATCACCGCCCGTTTCGCCGCCGGTATCACCGCCGCCCGTGATCGCGTAGGTCACCGATGTGGAGACGGGCAGATTGGTGCCGGTGGCCTTGTCGATCAGACGCAGGCGGCCCACGCCACCGGTCGGTTCCAGGTGGGTGATCACCACCTTGTCGCCCGCGGCGAGTGCGGCGGTCTGGGTCTGGGCCGGGTGGTCGTCCACCCCCGCCCAGGCGCGGCTGAATTTGAGCTGCCCGGCGGAGGAGTAGACCGAGATGGACGCGTAAGTACCGGTGAAGTAGACATGGGGCGCGCCGGCGTTGGTGCGCACCGTGAGCGTGGCCGCCGCCGCGCCGATGTCGGCCGTGGCGAACAGCCAGTCGCCCAAGCCGCGCATCTCCACATTCGCCCCGCCGCCGCTGACGACATGGTCCGCGGCGGCGCCGTCGATGGCCGTGGTCATCGTGGTCGTCTGGTCAAAAAGGTCGGTGTAGGTCAGGCGCACGTGGGTGGCGCCGGAGACCACGCCGCCCGAGTATGACGTCACAAAGGCCTTGTTGTCAACGACGCGCAGGACCTGCCCATAGGAGCTGAGAAACTCCAGACTGGCGCGGAACTGCGGGGAGCTCTTGTCGGCGGCGGCCCAGCTGACATTCACCGTGGACCCGCTTTGACTCGCCGTAAGGCTCACAAGCTGGGGCGTGCCCATGTTTGGCTCCGCCGGCTGACTCAACTGGAACGTCGGGTTGAGGGGCACGGTCGGGTCCTGGGTGCCTCCGCTCTGGAACCAGACGTAGTCGCTGCCCGAGGTGCCCGCGTCCCAATGCTTCATGGTATCGCCCTGCGAACTCAGGGGGTGGGCGCCCCACGACAACCAGGACTTGGTGCTGTCGTCGCGGCCATAGGCGTTTTGCATGCGTTGCCTGCGCAGCAGGCCGTTGCCGGCCCAGTCCTCTATGAAGGCATAGTCGCCGTAAAAGAGCGTATCGGCCGCCGGATAATCCATGATGGCCGTCAGCAGCCACGTGCCCTGCTCGTTGTCGCGCACCCACTGTCCGTAACGGGTGCGCCCGTCTTCCTTCCAGTTGCGGATGACCATGGTGTACCACGAGTTGGTTCTCCAGGCGTAATTCGTGGCGCATTTGAGGCCCGTGCCCTCGCCGCCAAAGCGTTCCGGCACGGTGTTTGGCGAGACGTATTCGGCCGTGATCTCACCGGGCGTCACAGGGTCCCAAAGCGAGAAGTGCAGCGTGCGTCTGCCGGAGGCGTCGTTGCCCGTGACCTGCTGAAAACCGGCGTAGCCAGAACCCTCAATGCCTCCGCCCCAGCAGTGAATCGCGTAGTAGGTGGCCGGCGGGGTGATCTCGGCGGCAAAGTCGACCATGATGATGTCACAGCGGGTGTCGCCCGGGCCGTACGAGTCGTAGAGAGCCGGCGCCAGCCAGTCCTGCGCGGTCGCCGGCAGCGTGAGCAGCAGCACCATGACGACGCCCAGCGACACGCTGATGAGGCGATGCAAACGCCTGCCCGCATTTCGGGGCGCGGCGATGCGTTTCGAAGGTGTGCCCGCCTTGTTTCCCCGACTCCTGAGATCGGTTTCTTTTTCTGTCATATATCCAAACTCCTTACAAAAAATTCCTTTATACCGTCTCCAACAGACAATATAAAGAGGTTTCATTGTTATTATATACCATAATACCACGAAAGGCATTGTAAAAAACGGAGAAAAGCAATTGTACCGCTTCGGCGTATTGCCCAAAGAGCGACTCTGACAACCCCGTGCCCGGCGCGGCGCCGGCAGAGAGGGTCACACCCGAAAAAATGCGGGCGGGCCGCGCATTTCTTTTCGGAAGGATTGCCAAGGGAGAGCGGGTGTGATACAATATGTGGTGTTTACCGCGACGACCGTGCCGGGGAAGTGGGGAGAGGACGTGCGCTGCGAGATCCTGGGGATCGAGTTCGACAATGTGACCAAAGATGAGGCGCTGGCCCGCGCGCTCTTTTTTCTGGATGATGAGACGTCAGGCGGCAGTGCGCGCCTGGTCGTGACGCCAAACGCCGAGATCGTGATGATGTGCCGCCGCGACGCGGCGGCGCGGGCGGCGGTGCGCGCCGCCGATCTCATATTGCCGGACGGCGTGGGCGTTGGGATTGCATCCCGGATTTTGGAGCGGCCGCTGCGCGCGCGCATGGCCGGCATCGATTTTGCCGAGGCGCTG
>JAITDM010000119.1 GCA_031282535.1 Oscillospiraceae bacterium | reverse complement strand
GACGCGGGCCGCCCTGGCCGCCGCCAAAGCCGCCGGGACGCGGGCCGCCCTGGCCGCCGCCAAAGCCGCCGGGACGTCCGCCGCCCTGGCCGCCGCCGCCGAAGCCGCCGGAGCGCGGGCCGCGGTCACGCCGGTCGCCGCCGCCGGAGCGCGGGCCGCGGTCGCGCCGGTCGCGCCGGTCGTCGCGGGGACGGGGCGCCTCGATCGTGCGGGACCCCATGCGGTTGCCCACGCTGAGCACTTCGCCTTTGTAAATCCAAACCTTCACGCCGAGGCGGCCGTATGTGGTCTTGGCCTCGGCGAAGCCGTAGTCGATGTCGGCGCGCAGCGTCTGCAGGGGGATGGTCCCCTCGTGGTAGTGCTCGACGCGCGCGATCTCCGCGCCGCCCAGACGGCCGGACACGCAGGTCTTGATGCCGCGCGCGCCAAGGCGCATGGAGCGCTGCATGGCCTGCTTCATGGCGCGGCGGAAAGAGATGCGCTTTTCGAGCTGCTGCGCAATGTTTTCCGCCACGAGCTGGGCGTTCATGTCGGGGCTTCTGACCTCGACGATGTTCAGCGCCACCGGTTTTTTGATCATGCCCTCGAGCTTGGCGCGCAGTTTTTCAATGTCCTGCCCCTGACGGCCGATCACGACGCCCGGCCGGGCGCAGTGCAGGAAGACGCGCACGCGGGTGCTGTCCCGCTCGATCTCGATGCGGGGGATCCCGGCGCTCTTCAGCGTATTTTTCAGGTATTCGCGGATTTTATAATCCTCCAGCAGCAGCGCGCCCACCTTGTCGTTGGGGGCATACCAGCGGGAGTCCCATCCTTTGATGACGCCGACACGCAGTCCGTGCGGATTGACTTTCTGTCCCATACCCTGCCCCCTTATTCCTTCTCGCGCACAGCCACGGTGATGTGCGACGTTCGTTTGAGAATGCGGAACGCCCGCCCCTGGGCGCGCGGACTGATGCGTTTGAGCGTGGGCCCCGGGCCGACGAGCACCTCGGACACGACGAGGTTGTCGGTGTCCATCTCGAAGTTGTTCTCGGCGTTGGCGCACGCGCTGCGCAATACCTTGAGCAGGGGCTCGGAGGCCGCCTTGGGCGTGTGTTTTAAAATGGCCTGCGCCGTCTTGGCGTCCTTGCCGCGGATGAGTTCTCCGACGATCTGGACCTTGCGCGGCGAAATGCGTAGATAGCGCAGATGCGCTCTGGCTTCCATACGGCTTCCTCCTTACTTGCCCGACGTCTTGCTGCCCGCGTGACCCCGGAAGGTGCGCGTGGGGGCAAATTCGCCCAGCTTGTGGCCCACCATGTCCTCGGTGACGTACACCGGCACATGCTTGCGGCCGTCATGCACCGCGATGGTGTGCCCGACAAATTCGGGGAAAATCGTGGAGGCGCGGCTCCAGGTCTTCAGCACTTTTTTGTCCCCTTTGGCGGAGAGTTCCCGCACGCGCTTGAGGAGCTCGGGCGCCACATAGGGGCCTTTCTTTACGCTTCTGCTCATGTTTTGTCCTCCCCTAATTACTTGGCATCACTTGGCGCCCCGGCGCTTGACAATGAACTGGTCGGTGAGGTTCTTTTTCTTGCGGGTCTTGTAGCCGAGCGTGGGCTTGCCCCACGGGGTCACCGGGCCGGCTCGGCCGATGGGGCTCTTGCCTTCGCCGCCGCCGTGCGGGTGGTCGACGGGGTTCATGACGCTGCCGCGGACCGTGGGCCGCCAGCCCATGTGGCGCTTGCGGCCGGCCTTGCCGATCTGCACGTTTTCGTAGTCGATGTTGCCGACCTGGCCGATGGTGGCGCGGCAGTTCATGCGCACGTAGCGCACCTCGCCGGACGGGAGCCGTACCTGGGCCATCTTGCCCTCCTTGGCCATGAGCTGGGCCGCGGTGCCCGCGCCGCGCGCGATCTGGCCGCCCTTGCCCGGGTAGAGCTCGATGTTGTGGATAAAGGTGCCGAGCGGAATGGCGCTGATGGGCAGGCTGTTGCCCGGCTTGATGTCCGCGCCTGTCCCCGACATCACCGCGTCGCCCACCTTGAGGCCGACCGGCGCCAAGATGTAACGCCGCTCGCCGTCTTCATACGCGAGCAGGGCGATGTTGGCGGAACGGTTGGGGTCGTACTCCAGCGCCAGCACGGCGGCCGGGATATCGACCTTGTCGCGTTTGAAGTCGATGATGCGGTACTTGCGCTTGTGCCCGCCGCCGCGGTGGCGCACGGTGATGCGCCCGTAGCTGTTGCGGCCGGCCTTCCCGCGCAGCGCCTCCGTCAGCTTCCGCTCCGGCGGCTTTTTGGTCAGGTCCTCGAAAGAGAGCACCGACATGTGCCGCCGCGAGGGGGTCGTCGGCCGGAAATATTTGATGGCCATCTGCAAAACTCCCATCCTACAAGCAATTTGTTCAGAAAGTGCCTCAGGAACTGTTCAACGATCACGTGCGAAAAGATTCCCTATACCTACTCGCCGGTAGGGCGGTTTCTCCGAAACCGCCGCCCGGACGGCTCGGAGAGCCGTCCCTACCGGGGCTGCGCGGGTTGTATCTGCCAATCTCATCGCTCGTCTAATGTAGCAATTCCTTATACCATGCCTTCGAAGAACTCGATGGTCTTGGAGTCCGGCCGCAGGCGAATGATCGCTTTTTTCCAGGCGGAGCGGCGGCCGATGTGGGCGCCCTGCCGCTTTTCCTTGCCCTGCATGTTGATGGTGTTGACGCTCAGCACCGTCACGCCGAAGATCTCCTCCACGGCTTTGCGGATTTCGATCTTGTTGGCGTCGCGCGCCACTTCAAAGACGTATTTTTTCTGGTCCACGGCCTCCATCGAGCGCTCGGTGATGATGGGGCGCAGCAAGATGTCGTACGGCGTCTTCACTGGGCGTACACCTCCTCAATGCGGGTGACGGCGGCCCTGTCGAGGATGAGGACGCCGTGGCCCAGCAGGTCGTAGACGTTGATGATCCCGGCCAGCGTCGTCTTCACGCCCGGGATGTTGCGCGCGGAGAGGATGACCGCCTCGCGCGGCTCGGGGATGACGACGAGGGAGCGCTTGGCCTGCACGGGCAGCGCGCGCAAAAACGCGGCGAAGGTTTTGGTCTTGACTTCGTCGAGTCTCAGGTCTTCGATCACCAGGATCTCGCCGGCTGCGGCTTTGGCCGACAGCGCGCTGCGGATGGCGAGCCGGCGCACTTTTTTGTTGACGGAATAGCGGTAGCTCCTCGGCTTCGGGCCGAGCGCCACGCCGCCGTGCGTCCACTGGGGAGACCGGGTGGACCCGTGGCGGGCGCGCCCTGTCCCCTTCTGGCGCCAGGGTTTGGCGCCGCCGCCCGACACCTCGGAGCGGGTCAGAGTAGACTGGGTGCCCTGCCGGCGGGCGGCCAGGTGGTGCCGCACCATCTCGTGCAGCGCGGCCCGGTTCGGCTTGATGCCGAACACGCCCTCCGACAGCTCGCACTCACCGATCTGGGCGCCGGACATGTCATATACATTGGCCTTAGGCATAGGTCACAACTCCCCTCAATTCTTTACGCTGTTGCGGAGATATACGAGCCCGCGCCTGGGGCCGGGTACGGCGCCGCGCACGGCGATGAGGTTCAGTTCCGGGTCGACCTTGACGACGTCGAGGTTCAAGATGGTGACCTGCTCGGCGCCCATGTGGCCCGGCATCTTTTTGCCGGGGAAGACGCGGGACGGGCTGGAGTTCGCGCCCATGGAGCCGGCGTGCCGGTGCACCGGGCCGCCGCCGTGGGACATGGCCCCCCGCGAGGCGCCCCACCGCTTGACGGCGCCCTGGTAGCCCTTGCCCTTGCTGACGCCGGTGCAGTCGACGCGGTCGCCCTCGGCAAACATGTCCGCCCGGATGACGTCGCCCACGCTGTAACCGTCGGCGCCGGAGAGTTTGAATTCTTTCAGGTGGCGTTTCAGCGCGACGCCGGCCTTGTTCAGGTGCCCCTGCTCGGGCCGGCTCAGCTTGCGCGCCGCCACGTCTTCGAAGCCGAGCTGCAGGGCGCTGTAGCCGTCTTTTTCCCCGACCTTCTTCTGCACGACGACGCAGGGTCCTGCTTCGATGACCGTGACCGGGATGACCCGGCCGTTCTCGTCAAATATCTGTGACATCCCGACCTTGCGGCCGATGATCGCCTTGTCCATACCAGTTCCTCCTACTCCGATGAGACTGCTCAGAGTTTGATCTCGATCTCGACGCCCGCCGGCAATTCCAGGGCCATCAGGGACTCGACGGTCTTCTGCGAGGGTTTTAAGATGTCGACGAGCCGTTTGTGGGTGCGCCGCTCAAACTGCTCGCGGCTGTCTTTGTATTTGTGTACGGCGCGCAAAATCGTGACGATTTCCTTGTGTGTCGGCAGGGGCACGGGGCCGGAGACCCGGGCGCCGGTGCGCTTTGCCGTCTCCACGATGCGCTCGGCCGACTGGTCGACCAGCTGGTGGTCGTAGGCTTTGAGCCGGATACGGATCATTTCCTTCGCGGGTGCTGCCATGGTGGGGACCCCTCCTTTTTCGTACTGCGAAGCCGCCAGGGCTTCGCGCACGGATGAGAAATACTGTACGCCCCGCCGGGTGTGTCGCGCCGCCCCTGGAAAAAAGCCGGCGTCCCGTTCTTCCCAGGCCAGGCCGACCTCCCGGGGCAAACGGCCAAAGCCTTACCCCGCAGTCTTTCTCAGCCGCCCGATTGTCGGACATACTCCGCGGAAGTGACCAGCCGGCAGGCTGCAATCTCCCGCTTCATCGCAAGCTGCGCCCAGACAGGCGCTCGTATATCATACTCCATATGAAATCGCTTGTCAAGGGATATTCGCCGATTTTTCCGGAATTTTTCCTACTGGGGGCAGGGGGAAATCTCGTACCCGTTATTTTCGACAAAACGGTAAATTTATCCCTATTTTTTCGCAATAAAGTTATGATTTTCCTATTTATGCGGGCAAGTCTTTTTGTGGGTGTGCAGGTTGGCGCTGTTAAGTCGGGAGAAAACAAGAACGATATGATAATTGTTCCGAACAACAGGATGCCCGGCGCAGGATTACGCCGGGCCGGCGGTTTGGGGGCGAGGGCGTCCAAACCGGACCCATCCCACACGAAGGAAGTGCCGGCGGGCTCGGTCTTCTTTCGAACAATAGGAGGTTTTTTGAAAGTATGCGGACACTCAAAAAGACCCTGGCCTTTGCTCTGGCGGCACTGCTGAGTCTCTCCCTGCTACCTGCAGCGGCCCTGGCGGCCGAATTTGGAGACACTGCCGGGCATTGGGCGGAGGACGCCATCCGAACCTGGGCGGATCACGGCGTTCTCAACGGCACGAACGGCCGATTCAGGCCGAACGCGCCGATTACGAGAGCCGAGCTGGCGGCGGTGATCAACCGAGTGATTGGTTACAACGCCACTGGTTCGAACGCGTTCTCCGACGTATCGGAGACAGACTGGTTTTACGGGGATGTGCTGAAGCTCAATGCGGCCGGCGTCCTGCTCGGGTCCGGCGGCCGTGCGCGTCCCCAAGACAACCTGACCCGAGAAGAGGCGGCGGTGGTGATTGCGCGTGCGTTTGGCCTGGCGGGCAACGCGGGCGGCAATGATTTCCCCGACGCGGCCTCGGTATCCGACTGGGCGGCGGCGTCCGTGGGTGCGCTGAAGGCTCTGGGGTACCTGCATGGCGACACGGCCGGCCGTTTCCGGCCGCGTGCGAACATCACGCGGGCGGAGGTTGTGACGATTGTCGACAATTTCATAGCGGCCTACTACGCGGCGGCTGGTGAGCAGACCGGTTCTGTGACGGGCAATGCGGTGATTCGCGCCGACGGCGTAACGCTGAAGGACGCGACGATTGGAGGCGACCTGTACATTGCCGAGGGCGTTGGTGAGGGCACTGTCATTTTAGATGGTGTAACGGTATCTGGCGTCACGTACATCCGCGGCGGCGGTCCGAACAGCGTCATCATCCGCGGCGCCTCGCATCTGGGGCGCATTGTCATTGAGAAGTCCGAGGCAGGCGTTCTGCGCGTAGCGGTAGAGGGCACGGCGGCGGTGATCGAGTCTCTGGCGATTGCGGAGAGCGAGAGCGGCGTGATCCTCGAGGGTCCGCTGCCCCGTCTGAGCATTGAATCGGGCAGCGGCGTCACGTTAAAGAACGCGAAGGCGGCTGACGTCGAGATCTCCGGCAGCGGCGCCGTGGTGACGGTGGAGGCCGGCACGACGGTGGACAAGATAGCGATTTCGGGCAGTCTGGTCACCGTGACGGGCGCCGGCAAGGTGACGGCGATCTCGGTAACGGCGGGCACGGGCGTAACGATCACGGTCCCGAACGCGGCTGTAACGGTCGCCGAGTCGGCGGGCGCGGTGACGACGGGCAACGGCGCGACGATTGAGCCTGGCAAGACGGGCACGTCGCATCCCGACTCCGCCACGCCGCCCAGCGGCGGCGGCGGCGGCAGCAGCGGCACGCCCAGCAACCCCGGCGGCGGCGGCACGACCAACGCGGCGACGCCTGCGATCACGTCGCAGCCCGCGGCGAGCACCACAGTGCAGCAGGGCGCTGCCGTGACCCCCTTGACCGTCGTGGCTACTGTCAGCGGCAGCGGCAGCGGCACGCTGTCGTACCAGTGGCACAGCACCGCGAACGGCACCAGCAACACAGGCGG
>JAITDM010000201.1 GCA_031282535.1 Oscillospiraceae bacterium | reverse complement strand
AACGACGGCAACAAGGTCCGCGACGACGTCTCCGCGCAGGCGTTTGCCGGGTACCAGCTGTTTGAGCTGATCGCGCTGGGCGGCACAGACGAGGACGGCATCGACCAGACCAACGACGTCAGCTACATGTGCCTCACCGCGCTGGCGCACGTCGGCATGCCGATGCCTTCGCTGGGCATCCGCGTCGGCAACGCGACCCCGGACGAGTTCCTCTACCGTGCGTGCGAAGTCATCCGTCTGGGGTACGGCATGCCCAACGTGTTCAACGACGAAGTCATCATCCCCGCCATGGTCAACCGGGGCATTCCGCTGAAGCTCGCCCGCACCTATACGCCGAGCGGCTGCGTGGAGCCCGATATCCAGCACAAGTACGACGGTTGGCACGACGCCGCCAGCTTCAATGTCGCCAAGGTGCTCGAAATCACCCTGCACAACGGGCGCTGCTTCGGCAAGCAGTTGGGCCCCCAGACCGGCGAGATCACCTCCTTCACCTGCATCGAGGACTTCTTCACCGCGTTTGAGAAGCAAATGGCCTATTTTGTCCACAACATGGTGGAGGCGGTCAACTGCATCGACACCGCGCACGGCGACCGGGTGCCGCTGCCTTACCAGTCCGCCCTGATCGAAGGTTGTATCGAAAAAGGCAAATCCGTCCAGGAGGGCGGCGCGATCTACAACTTCTCGGGCCCGCAGGGCGTCGGCATCATCGACGCCGGCGACTCCCTGTACGCCATTCAGAAGAATGTCTTTGAAGACAAGAAAATCACCCTCGCGCAGCTGAAAGACGCGCTCGAAAACAACTTCGGCTATTCCATCGCGGCGGTCGGCTCCACAGAGACCTCCATCCGGAACGGCTCCGTGACCGGCGGCGGGGTTTCGAACGATGAGACCGAGATGGAGATGCGGATCTATGAGGCGGTAAAATCCATCCTCAACGGGTCTGGTTCCATCAGCCTGGCGGATCTGCGCAAGGGTGCGGTGGCGGCGGCCCACGCGGGACCGGCTGCCAGCGGCCAATACGACGAGATCCTCAGGATCCTGAGAAATACGCCCGGCTTCGGGAACGACATCGACGAAGTCGACGCGTTCACGGTGCGCTGCGGACGCATATACTGCGAACTGGTCGAACAGTACACGAACCCGCGCGGCGGCCGTTTCCAGGCGGGGATGTACCCGGTGTCCGCCAACGTGCTGTACGGCAAAGACGTCGGAGCGCTGCCCACCGGCAGACTGGCCAAGACGACGCTGGGCGACGGCGTATCCCCCCGCGCCGGCGTGGATACGAACGGCCCGACGGCGGCGGCCAACTCGGTCTCCAAGCTGGACCACGCCTTGGCCTCCAACGGGACGCTCTACAACCAGAAGTTCCTCCCGGCGGCGCTGTCGGGGGACAAGGGTCTCATGAATCTCACCGCGCTGATCAGAGGCTACTTCGACCGGAAGGGCATGCACATCCAATTCAACGTCGTCGACCGCGAGACACTGGTGGACGCGCAAAAGAACCCCGACCAGCACAAGGACCTCGTCATTCGCGTGGCCGGGTACAGCGCGCACTTCATCAAGCTCGCAAAGGATGTGCAGGACAACATCATCAACCGCACAGAGCACACGTTCTGATCGGCCTGTCCCCATACGGTGCGTGAAGACGTGCAGGAGGTTTTCCATATTATGGCGTCTGTCAATTATAAGGCCGACGGAATTGTCTTTGATATCCAGCGCTTTTCCGTACACGACGGCCCCGGTATCCGCACCATCGTCTTTTTAAAAGGCTGTCCGCTCTCCTGCCTCTGGTGCAGCAACCCCGAGTCGCAGAAGCTGGCCCCCATCGTCATGTTTCAGCGCGACAAATGCATCGGCTGCGAAAAATGCCTGCACGCCTGCAAGTTCGGCGCGATCAATCTGGATGCGCCAAAGCGCGTCGACCACCGGGCGTGCACGAGCTGCGGGGAGTGCGCCAGCATCTGCCCAACGGGCGCTCTCGTACTCAAAGGCGAGCGGATGACGGTGGAGAAGGTGGTGAGCGTACTCAAAAAAGACACCGTGACCTACCGGAAATCGGGTGGCGGCATCACCCTCTCGGGCGGCGAGCCGCTCGTGCAGTGGGCCTTCGCCGCGGAGCTGCTCAAGGCCTGCAAGGCGCAGGGCTGGCACACCGCCATGGAGACGACGGGACACGCGAGTGAGGACGCGGTCGAGGCGGTCTTCCCATACGTCGACCTTGCCCTTCTGGACATCAAGTCGATGGACCCGCAGACGCACAAGCGAGCGACAGGCATCACGCCGGAGGTCATCCACCGCAACGCCCCGCGGATCGCCCAGCTTTCCCAGACGGTCGTCCGCGTCCCGACCATCCCCTCAATCAACGCGACCGACGAAGAGTTCGTGCGCATCTCCCATTTCGCGAAGACCCTGCAGGGCGTCGATACCATCCATGTGCTCCCGTACCACACGTACGGCGAAAACAAGTACGACCTGATCGGCAAGGACTATCCAATGGGCGGCGAGATAAAGCCGCTCCCCCCCGAAGACGCGGCGCGTTTCCAGCGGATAGTGCAGGGTCAGGGACTCCGTTGCATTGTGGGCGGTTGAACACGGCAAGGAAAAATGATATAGAAACGGAGGTTCAAGAATGGATCAGAATTTGATCGAAAAAGTGCTAAAGCGCGTTGCTTCCGAGATGGAAACCGCCGACGCGCCCGGACACACGGCCCTCGCGAGAGAGATCGGGGTCACCGAGTTCGTGGGTACGGCCATCGGGACCACGATCGGGCTTGTCATCGCAAGCGTGGATCCGCAGCTGATGGCGCCGATGGAGCTGGGGAGATACCGCTCGATCGGCCTCATCGGGGGCCGGGCGGCGCTGGGGCCGTATATCATGGCGGTCGACGACGCGGTGAAGGCCACAAACACCGAGGTGATCAGCATAGAAGGCCCCCGCGACGGCAACGGCGGCGCGGGTCCGGGCGCCTTCATCATCATCGGAGCGGACGATGTCTCCGACGCCCGACGCGGGGTGGAGACGGCGCTGGACGCGCTGGAGAAATACTTCGGCGATATTTACGTGAACAGCGCCGGACATCTCGAATACCAGTACACGGCCCGGGCCAGCCACTGCATTGAGAAGGCGTACGGCAGCCCGCTGGGCAAGGCGTTCGGCCTGGTGTGCGCGGGTCCGGCCGCCATCGGGGCCGTGTTGTCGGACGTCGCCGTCAAGGCCGCCAACGTCCAGGTCGTCAGCTACACGTCGCCGAACAAAGGCACGGACTACAACTACTCCAACGAGATTACGCTGACCCTGACCGGAGATTCCGGCGCGGTGCGGCAGGCCGTCAAGGCGAGCATCGACGTGGGCAAAAAACTGTTGGGCGCGCTGGGAGAAGAACCGAAAGCGTTCGCGACGCCCTACATCTAAACGTGGGTTGCACCGGCAGCCCGCAACCCGAATCCTTGTGTTTTGTTGCCGCTTCGCGGCGACAAGACACGCAATCCGCCGCAGGCGCATAGAGGCCTTACACGCCTTTGTTGATACTTTTCACATTCATCTATTATAAAATCAGGAGGTATGGTCAATGAATTCCGATGCATTGGGTATGGTCGAGACCAAAGGGCTCGTTGGTGCTGTAGAAGCCGCCGACGCCATGGTCAAAGCGGCAAATGTCACGCTGGTGGGCTACGAGAAGATCGGTTCCGGGCTTGTGACCGTCATGGTGCGCGGCGATGTCGGCGCTGTGAAAGCGGCCACAGACGCGGGCGCGGCCGCGGCGCGCGTCGTCGGCGAGGTCGTCTCCATCCACGTCATCCCGCGTCCCCACTCGGACACCGAGAAAATCATCCCCCCGCGGTCATAAGCGGTTTTGGCGTTACACCCGACCCGCAACTGACTTTTATGTTCCGGACGGGGGACCGGGCGCCCCTCGCGGGTTCCCCGTCTGGAACACCCGAACCAGCACAGGAAACGGGGTATCACAGTGGAGGATTATCAACTGGCCGCGCTCATAGAGCGCGTACTGCACCGGATCAGCGAAGAGGCTGCGGCCGCACCGGCCCGGCCAAAGGCGTATCTCATTTTCCCGGAGGACTGGCAGGCGCGGGACCAAGGCCCGTGTACGGAGGTTTTGCGCGCGCTTCGGGGGGCTTACGACATCACTGCCATACTGCCGGACACGGGCAGTCAGAGCGAATTTGTTTCCGACGCCGGCGCGTGCGCGGCGCTGAGGCGCGGCGAGGCCGGCTTCCCGGAGGAGGATTTCCTCACCGTATTCCCCTTTGCTTCCCGGAACCTGGTGGTCAAGACGGCGCTCTGCCTCGTGGACGATTTCGAGACGCGATGGGTCGCGCGCTGCCTCGCCCAGGGCTGCCCGGTCGTGATGCGCAGGGAGCACCCGCTGTTCACCGGGCGGGAACGGGACGCATACAAACAGAAAATTGAAAATTACTATCGGGACGCCGCCTCGTACGGCATACAGTTTGAACTCCCGTCCGGATGCGGCGCAACGCACCGGCCGCCGGAGGCCCGCGTGCCCGATCGAAAGAGGATTGTCACCCAAAAAGACCTGGAAACGCCGGGGACGCCGGGCACGCTGCTGCTGCGCCGCGGGGACATTGTCACCGCGCTGGCGGCGGAACGCGCCGGTGAGCTTGGGATCGACATCGTAGTCCAGGGACCGCAACCCTTTTTATCGCAACCTCGGTAGGGACGGGTCGAAGAGCCGTCCGCGCGGCGGTTTCGGAGAAACCGCCCTACCGGCCAGTATAGGAGGACACGTCGGATGAACGGTGCATTGGGAATCATCGAAATTCACGGGCTCGCAACCGCCATCTTGGTCGCCGACGTCATGGTAAAGACGGCGGCCGTTCAGATCGAGAATGTGGAGAGCGGCCAGGGGTTCGGGTGGACGACGGTTAAAATATCCGGCGACGTGGCCGCCGTAAACGCCTCGATCCATGCGGGGAAACAGGTGGGAGAAGCCCATGGAGGCTTTGTCACATCCAAAGTGATCGCCCGCCCGGCTGCGCCCGTTTCGGATTTGTTTTGCCCGGAACCGGCCGCCGCGCCGGCGGCGCCTGTGACGGCCGCCGCCCCTGTGCCGGAGCCCGCCGCCGAGGCGGCGCCGCCGCTCGAACGCGAGGCAGCCGCCGAAACGCCGCCTCCCGCGGCCGAAGCCGCCGAAACGCCGGCCCCCGCGGCCGAGGCCGCCGAAACGCCGGCCCCCGTGGCCGAGGCCAAAGAAACGCCGCCCCCCGCGGCCGAAGCCGCCGAAACGCCGGCCCCCGCGGCCGAGGCCGCCGAAACGCCGCCTCCCGCGGTCGAGGCCGCCGAAGCACCGCCTCCCGTGGCCGAGGTCAAAACAGAGAGCA
>JAITDM010000136.1 GCA_031282535.1 Oscillospiraceae bacterium | reverse complement strand
ACATTTAATCATCATAATGGCCGCGGCATTGTAATATCTCAAATGTCAACTTATTCATGTTCCATAGCCTCAAGCTCTTCCAGTGTTTTTACCACTACTTTGCCTTGTTCAATCTGACGGGCGGCTTCGTCAATGGCGGCCATGTTGCGCTCGCTATAAAACGGGTCAATGGACACGTCGCAACCGCGACCCATGTCATTCCGCCATATGCGGGCGGTCACGGCAGCAGGGCCAGGGTTTCGGACAAAACGGCGCCGAGGGCGCCGTGGCTTACGAGTTGGGCCTTGCCGTCGTAAGGTGTGGGCGTCTTGTTGATGAGCGCCAGCGTTTTGCCGCCGAAATACCGCAGCAGACCCGCCGCCGGGTGGACGGCGAGCGACGTGCCGCCCACGATCAGCAGCTCCGCCCGGGCAATCGTCTCCGCCGCCGCCCGCATCACGCCATCGTCCAGGTTCTCCTCGTAGAGCACGACGTCCGGCCGGAGGAGACCCCCGCATGCGGCGCAGCGGGGAATCACCCCGTCTAAGGCGCAGCGCGCGGGGTCGAGGAACTCGTCCAGCGTGCAGCGCGCGCCGCAGTCCACACAGTACGGCCGCCAGTTGGAACCGTGCAGCTCCAGCACCCGCCGACTGCCCGCCGCCTGGTGGAGCCCGTCGATGTTCTGCGTGACGACGGCCTGCAAAAGGCCCCTCTCCTCAAGCGCCGCGAGCGCCCGGTGCGCCGCGTTCGGCGCGGCGGTCCGGTGGATGAGGTTCTCCTTATAATACCGGAAGAAGACCTCCGGCGCGCGCAGGAAAAACGTGCGGCTGAGCAATGTCTCCGGCGCGTACCCGTAGACCTGCCGCGCCGCGTACAGGCCGGCCTCCGAACGAAAATCGGGGATGCCGCTCTCGGTGGAGACCCCGGCGCCGCCGAAGAACACCGTGTGTCGGCTCTCCGCCAGCAAACCCGCCAGCGTTTCGACAAAAGACATACACGCGCCTCCTTGTCCCAATTGATGGTCCATGCGTCAAAAGCCTCGCCCGGCGATTGACGGCTGGGATCGACGTATCGCCAGTGTAGCACATTTCCAGGCGAAACGCCATAGACGCGGCACGGCCATGACGTGAATTTTCAGGCGCACACAGCAAAGAAACCGCGCTCCCGGACGGGGCGCGGCTTCACGTTGACGGCGACGTTTGCTCGGGGCATCTTGGCAAGCGAAATCATCGCGGCCGCCTCAGACGTACTTGGACAGGACGTCCGGGTTCACGCAGAAGGTGAAGGCGTCCTCGCGGGCGATCGTGCCCGCCTTGACGGCCTCCGCCAGGCTGTAGTCCATGCTCTGCATCCCCTCGGCGGCGCCGGCGTGGATCAGCGTGTCGATCTGGTGCGTCTTCGACTCGCGGATGAGACTCCGGATGGCGGGGTTCACGATCATCACCTCAAACACCGCCGTCCGACCGTTGCGGCCGGGGGTCGACAGGAGCTGCTGCGAGATGATCGCCTGAAGCACCGTGGAGAGCTGGATGCGCACCTGCTGCTGCTGGCCCGGCGGGAAGACGTCGATGACGCGGTCGATCGTCTTCGCGGCGCCCACTGTGTGCAGCGTGGAGAGCACAAGATGCCCCGTCTCGGCCGCCGTGAGGGCGATGGACGTCGTTTCGAGGTCGCGCATCTCCCCCACGAGGATCACGTCGGGCGACTGCCGCAGCGCGGCGCGCAGCGCCTTGCCGTAGCTCAGCGTGTCGTTTTCGATCTCGCGCTGGTTCACGATGCTCATCTTGTGGTTGTGCAGGTACTCGATGGGGTCCTCCAGCGTCAGGATGTGGCAGTTGCGCCGGTTGTTGATCAGGTTGATCAGCGTCGCCAGCGTCGTCGACTTGCCGGAACCAGCCGGGCCTGTCACGAGGATCAGCCCCTTCGTCTTCCGGTAGAGATCCAGCACCGGCTGCGGGATGCCCAGCTGGTTTGTGTCCGAGAGGCTGAGCTGCACGACCCGGATGACGGCGGCCATGGAGTTGCGCTGCCGGAAGGCGTTGATGCGAAACCGCCCCACCCCGGGCAGCGAGAACGAGAAGTCGCAGTCCCCCTCCTTCAGGTAGTGGTCGTAGGACTGGCTGCCGGACAGACGGAAGATCTCCTCGATCATCAGCGCCGTGTCCTTGGGCATCATGCGGAACTCGTCGGCCGCCTCGATATTCCCGTCCTTTTTGAGCAAAATCGGGGACCCGGCCGTAATAAAGATGTCGGACGCCTTTTCTTCCACCGCCCGCACCAGCAGGTCGTGCACCGACGTCCCCGGCGAAGTGATCGTCATATGTCTGTCCTCCTCCCCATCGTCAGGCGCGGCCCGGCCGCGCCTCCGGTCATGTCCCGTCCCAGACGTTCATCCCGTCGTCGTAGACGAAGTCGTCCTGCCACTGCCGCCAGGACCGGATCCGGTAGCGCGGGCCGGACCCTGCGTTCAGCGCCAGCTCGACGCGCAGATGCGCGTCCGCGTCGCTCACGTCGCGGCTCACGAGCAGCGGCGACTCCGAGACGACCTCCCAGCCCTGGGCCTCGGCCGCGCGGGCGAAGTCGGCGGCGGATGCGCCGGCCAGCGCCGCGTCCAGCCGCCCGACGGATTCCTGCGCCTGTGTCTCCAGCACCAAACCGCGCCTGGCCCACTCGGTGTTCTTCTCCGCCAGCTTATAATCGGAGTAGGCCGACATCATGGCCAGCACGCCGAACGCCGACAGCGAGAGCATGATGAGGATGATGAGGATCGACGGGCTGCCCTGCATCGAAGCCTGCCGTTTCATTGCGCCGCCCCCCCCCGTGGCCGGTACAGTCCCGTCGTCAGCGTAAGGATGGGACCGCGCGGCTGTCTTTCCAGCAAATAGGGCTCGTTTTTGACCACCGTGACCGAGAGCGTCTCCCAGACCCCGGCGGAGAGCGCCCCCGCGTCCGTGCCGGGCGCCGCGGTGAGCGTCAGCGTGAAGCCCGCGTCCGGCGCCACCACCACGGGCCGCCACGCGTCGTCGTAGTAAAACGTCCACACGCCCGGGGCCGACCGCGTCGCGTCGCGCCCCGACACCGAGAGCGCCGCGCGCCCCTGGACGGGCAGCGAGCGATAGAGCGCCAGCACCGTCTGGGCCTCGAAGCAGGCGTTGTCCTTGTCCCGCGCGCGCTGGCTCATGTTGGCGGCGCGCACGAACATCTCCAGGATGAACATGCTCACCACCGCCAGCACGCCGATGGCGATGATAATCTCAACCAGCGCAAACCCGCGCTGGGATCTCTCATGTTTTCGCATCGGACCGACCGTTCCTTTCTCCGCAAACATCTGCGTGAAACCGGCGCGTCAGGGGATGATCTCGACCTGGGCCGCGGCCGCCGGCGCGGGCAGCTCCTCGCCGGGCTGCCGCGGGTCGGCGTGCAGACGGAGGGTGACGGCGCTCTCGCGCCGGCTGCCGCCCTGCCCGGCCCACACGTCGAGGCGCACGGCCTGTTCCGGCGCCTCCGCGGGGCCGACATAGGTCAGCTTGAGCCCGTCGACGACCGCGATCTCGGCGCCGTAATCCGGTTCCAGCGGGTCGGCGGCCGGGGACAAGCTCTCCCGCAGCGTGCCGTCGTGGAGATAGATGCGCAGTTCGTACGGCTCGCCGTCGTAGTGGTCCGTGAGCACGAGACAGTCCCCCCCGTCCGGCAGGGAACGGATCTGGACGCCGTCCGCCTTGTCGTGTTGTCGAATCTGTGTGGTCATGTACGACAGCGCCACACGCAAATTGGCGTTGTCATCCCGCTTTTCCATGACACGCCGGTACGTGTTGCCGCCCACCGACACAAGGGTGTAGGTGGTGATCCCAAACAGCATCAACAATGCCGCTACAAAAAACAATTCCAGAAAATTGGCACCCCACCGGCCGCGCATGGTGGTTCCCCCTTGCATGATGTTCAGATTTTCGACTTCGCATGCGAGCCTCTCTCTCCACCGGCGCCGCCGCCGCGAGAGCCGCCGATATCTCTGCGACAGCAGGCATGAGAGTGCCGCCCAGTCATCGTGGGCAATATTTATGTTTTGCATCGCTTATGAGGAGAGCGTATCAAACACTTCGATGTCGGGCCGCAGATTGGAGCCCTCCACCCGATAGTGGATGAAAAACCGGCTTTGGTCGTACTGGACGCCGTAGTGGTCGACGAGATAGTTCACATCCGGCGGATACGCCCCCTCCAGGGCGTAACATTGCACGGCGGCGTGCTCGACGGCTTGCTGTAAAAACGCCTTTTGGTCGGCGCTATTGCGGCCGGAGACCGCGCCGAGCGAAAAGATCAGCACCGCCACCAGCGCGGCCACCACGCCGAGACCGATCCAGACGGCGTATTCCTGTGCGTGAAAACGCTTCAGCTTCATGGGTGGCTCCTTTCCCGGACGGCGACGGTTCATCCGATGGACGACATGATCTGGATGAGCGGCAGCATGACGGAGATCAGGATGACGCCCACCAAGACGGAAAGAAGCGCCACAAAGGCCGGCTCGATGGACCCGACAATGCGCCCCAGCGAGGTGTCCACTTCCTGCTCGTAGATCTCCGACAGCTGGCGCATCATGCCATCCAGATTGCCCGTTTTAAACCCGACGGCCAACATCCGTGTGAACAGCCGCGGGAAGATGCCGGCGCCATACAGCGCGTCGGCGGCCGATTCGCCGGCCCCGATGCGGACGCCGCAGTTTTCGATCTTGTCGGCCATGTACTGGTTGTCCAAGATATCCGCGGTCAGCTTGAGCGCGATCTCAAAGTCCACATGGCTGCCCAGCAGGAAGGCCATGGCCGCGGAGAACCGCTCGGCGGCGATTTTCTGGTAGACGGCGCGGGTCAGGAAGAAGCGCGCCTTGAAGCGGTCGAAGGCCGCGCGTCCGCCCGCGGTCGCCCGCAGGATCCGGTGGCAGAGAACCAGCGCCGCCACCATGGCCAAAATGAGCCACCACCACCGGCCGACGAACTGCCCGAAGGCCATGAGTCCGCGCACGACCGTCGGCATCTCGCCGCCCAGCGAGCGCAGCAGGTCATCGAACATCGGCAGCACCTGCACGATGAGCAGCAGGACAATCGCCGCCATCATGACCACCAAGACGACCGGATAGACGACGGAGGAACGGATGCGCTGCTTGAGCTGCCCCTCCCGCTCGTAGTAGACGGCCTGGGCGCTCATGATGTCGTCCAGGTTGCCCGACGCCTCGCCGATGGCGGCCATGCGCAGGAGATAGGGCGGGAAGGCTCCCGTCGCCTCCAGCGCCTGGCTCAGCGGCTGCCGCGCCTCAATGCCTTCCGACACCTGCCGTAAAACGTCCTGAAACACCGGGTTGCCAATGTCCTCCCGCAGCAGACTCAGCCCCTCCACCAAGGACAGCCCGGCGCGCAGAAACAGCGAGACCTGGGTGCAAAACAAGACCAGTTCCGAGTTTTTGAGCCGTTTGACCCGTTTTCTCTCCGCCTGTGGACCTTCGTTCATAGTCTAACCCTCCAGCTCTAGGTATCCCCGGGAAACACGGCGCCGCACCGCTCCCCACGCGGGCGTTTTTCCGGCGCGCTCTTCGCCCGGCAGCGAAGCGTTTTCCCCTTCTACATATCGATAGATCGGCGCGTCCCCTGTAGCGCCGCCCGCCGTTTTCCCCTCGGCGGCACAAAGTATTCACATTGCTTTCACATCTCTACATATCGATAGAAGAGGGGCTCCTCTTCAGGAAATTCCCAGCGTTTTCAAAAAAAGAACATTTGATTTTATTGACGAACCGCGTTATAATGTGGGACAATAAGAATTTGTTCCCGCCCCCTATTTGACGATAGGAGTTTGTTATGACTGCCTGCCGCATCGGTCTTGATATCGGCTCCACCACGATCAAGGTGGTCGTGGCCGACGAGCTCGACCATATTGTCTACAGCCGTTACCGCCGCCACCGCAGTGATGTGCGCGGTGAACTTCTGGCACTCTTCGAGGAACTGGCCGCCGACAGGCCTGGCCTTGTCGCGCCCATCTGCCTGACCGGCTCCGCCGGGCTCGGGGCCGCGCAGGCGCTGTCGCTCCCGTTTGCCCAGGAAGTCATCGCCGCCACAAAGGCGGTAAACCGGTTTGTGCCGGAGGCCGACGTGGTCATCGAGCTGGGCGGGGAGGACGCCAAGATCACGTTCATGAAGCCGGTGGTGTCGCAGCGGATGAACGGCACCTGCGCCGGCGGCACCGGCGCGTTCATCGACCAGATGGCCTCGCTGCTGACCACCGACGCGCAGGGGCTGGACACGCTGGCGAGCGGATACCGCACGCTGTATACCATCGCCTCCCGCTGCGGCGTGTTTGCCAAGAGCGACCTGCAGCCGCTGCTGAACGAGGGGGTCTCCCACGAGGACCTGGCCGCTTCGGTGCTGCAGGCGGTCGTGAACCAGACCATCGCGGGGCTGGCCTGCGGGCAGCCCATCACCGGCACCGTCGTGTTTTTGGGCGGGCCGCTGCACTACCTGCCGGCCCTGCGGGCCGCTTTCGAGCGCACGCTGGCGGGCAAAGCCGACCGCTTTG
>JAITDM010000186.1 GCA_031282535.1 Oscillospiraceae bacterium | reverse complement strand
CGTACGATACCCGCGCGGCTTTCACACAGGCCATGCTGGAGGAGCTGCGTGTGCGCGACGTCCACCTCGTCGTACTGGCCGGGTTTTTGTACGTGCTGTCCCCGGCCTTTTGTCTCGCGTACCCGGGCCGCGTGATCAACGTGCATCCGGCGCTGATCCCGGCCTTTTGCGGGGACGGCTGCTACGGCCTGCGCGTACACCGGGCGGTGCTCGCGTACGGCGCAAAGGTCACGGGCGCCACGGTGCATTTTGTCAGCGAGGAGACCGACGGCGGCCCGATCATCCTGCAAAAGGCCGTGGACGTCGAACCGGACGACACGCCGGAGAGCCTCCAGCGCCGCGTGATGGAGCAGGCCGAGTGGATCCTGCTGCCCGAGGCCGTGCGTCTCTTCTGCGAGGGGCGGCTGCGCGTGGACGGCCGAAAAGTGATGACAGTTGAGAGTTGACAGATCACAGTGGGGCGCATAAAGGGCGGGGGATGGTGCATGCTAGGGACACCTATGATTATGGAGGTGTCGCCGTTGAGAAACTATCCCGACTGTCTTTTGGACCCCGCCCAGACGGCTGTGGTGCTGATCGACCACCAGCCGCAGATGTATTTCGGGGTGGAGGGCGCGTCCCGCGCCGCCATCGCGGACCACGTCGTCGGCCTCGCAAAGGCCGCGCAGATCTTCAAGGTGCCCTGCCTGCTCACCACGGTGACCGCGCAGGCGTTTTCTGGCCCCCTGTACGCACGGCTGCAAGCCGTGTACCCCCGCACCGTACCCGTGGACAGGACCACCCTCAACGCCTGGGAGGACGCAAACCTGCGCCGGGCTGTGGAGGAGACGGGCCGAAAGCACATCGTTCTCGCGGGTCTCTGGACGGAGGTCTGCGTCGCCTTCCCCGCGCTCAGCATGACGCGGGACGGCTACCGGGTCTTTGTGGCCGCCGACGCGTGCGGCGGGGCCTCGCGGGCGGCCCACCACACGGCCATGTGGCGGATGGTCCAGGCCGGCGTGGTCCCCGTGACCTGGCAGCAGGTGCTGCTTGAGTTCCAGCGCGATTGGAACAACAAGGACACGTACAACGCCGTGATGGGCCTGATCCGTGAACTCGGCGGCGCGTACGGCCTGGGCGTCGAATACGCGGAGGCGATGATCCCCAAACCATAAGGCGGAACGTCGTCTCAAAAAGCCGCGCACGGGTTCAATGCAAAGCCGTGTGCGGCTTTTTATGTATCTCAAAACGCAGAAGGTCGTCGAAGGCGACATGCAGAGATGGACGATATTTACAAAAAGGTGCCAAAAGTTTTCTTGACTTCAACAAATGTATGTCATATGATCAAACCATATCAGACGCCGGCCGCCGCAAAGTGAGCCTTAAAAAGGTATACCTTTTGGGCATCGGTGTGTGTTGTGATACAATTTCCATTGTATCACAAATAAACGGAAAAGACAACAAAGAATTCGACCGGCCGCGTTGTGTTTTGTGAAAATCTGACGACTGCCGTGCCGCGCCGCGGCGAAAAAGGCCGACGAAAGGGGCTTTTTAAAAACGTATACCTTTTGGCGCGCGGGCCATGGAGGAGGAGAGGTATCATGATCAGTACGATGATTGTAGACGACGAGGTCTATGTCAGACTGGGACTGACATCCATGATTAATTGGGAAAAATTGGGGTTCACGATCGTCGGGCAGGCGGCGAACGGACAGGCCGCGCTCGACATGGCGGAGGAGATCCGGCCGCAGCTCATCATCACCGACGTCCGGATGCCTGTGATGGACGGACTCACCTTTGTGCGCCGCCTCCGGGACCGCGGGCAGGCCGCAAAGGTCATCGTCCTCAGCCTGTACGAGGACTTCTACAAACTGCGGGACGCCTCCCGGCTCGGCATCTTCGACTATGTGCTGAAATCCGAGATCATGGAGGCGGAGAGTCTCGTCGACATCCTGACGCGGGTGAAGAAGGAGATCGAACAGGGCCGCGTGGGTCAGACGCTGCACGACCGGCGGGCGCTCGAAACACAGCTTGTCTTTGAGATCACGCGCGGGTGCGAACCGGACGGCGCCGCGCTGCGGGCCGCGCTGTCGAACCTGTGGCTCGCCGGCTACGCGAAACAACAGCTGCTGCTGTTCTCGCTGGACGGCTACCGAATGCGCTTCGCGAACGGAGACGCGGACCGGAGCGAGCGCGACGTGCTGACGCGGACCGTGCGCTATCTGGCCGAGGAGAACGCCAAAAAGCGCACCGCCTGCGTGACGGGGCACGTGGGAGAAAACGAGTTCCTCTGTGCGCTCTTTGGGGACAGGGAGGACGAGCTCACCGCCCGGGCCGGCGCGTTTGTCGCCGAGTTCTCGGCGGAGCTGGCGCGCCTCTCCGGGTATCGGATCTTCGAGGCGCGCGCCCGTGTGGACAGCTGCGAGCGGCTCTGCGACTGCTACCGGTCGGCGCGCGTACTGCTCGCGAACCGGCTGTTTTTCAGCGGGCGGCGCGCGGTGTGCGAGGCCGATCTGCGCGGGCGCCGGCGGTTCTCCCTCAGCGTCACAAAGACGTCCCTGCGGCTCTCCCGCGCCTGTGAGGCCTGCGACGAGGACGAAGTGACCCGGATCGTCGAGGAGATCGTCATGCACGACATCCAGGGGCTGTTCGACCGGGAAGCGGCCGACAACGCCTGCCTCGAACTCTTCGCCATCGTGAAAGACATCGTGGACAGGAGCGGCGCGGCCGGCCCGGAGAGCGGCATGCGCAGCCTCGACATCCTGCGCTGCGACACGCTGCGGCAGCGGTGCGATTTCCTCATCGAGCGGCTCCGTCTCTCGATGGGGAAGCGGGTGGACGGCGGCGAGCTCAGAGGGCGCGTGCTGCGGTATTTCCACGAAAACTACCAAAACGCCGTCTCGCTGCAGGACATCGCCGACTACCTGCGCATGTCCCCCGCGTACATCAGCCATGTCTACAAAAAGCTCTCGGGCGAGAGTCTCATCGAGACGCTCACGCGGATCCGCATGGAGGAGGCCAAACGTCTCCTGCGGACATCCGGCCGGCCGCTGCGGATCTACGAGATCGCCGAGCGGGTCGGGATGGAAAACGCCCGGTATTTCAGCCAGCGTTTCAAGGCGATGGTCGGCTGCACGCCCGCCGAGTACCGCGCCGCCATCGCCGGGGGGCGGGGCGCGGCCAAGGACGCGCCGCACGCCGGGGCGCCGTCTCCCGACGGGACGGGGGACGATGCGCCGGGGAGGGAGGAGGACCCATGAGAAAGCGGCGGGAGGGCTCCATCGTGCGGACGGTGGTGGTGACGTTTGCATCGCTCATGGCGCTGTCCCTGCTGGTGACGCTGGCCGGCACGATCTACAGCCGGCAGGCGGCGACCAGGCGGTACGCGGACCGGGACGCGTACCAGCGCTACACTTCCAATCTATACCAGTTTCGGATTTGTT
>JAITDM010000145.1 GCA_031282535.1 Oscillospiraceae bacterium | reverse complement strand
AGAATTTGGGTTGTGGGTTGCAGGTGCAACCCACGTTGGGGAAGCGAGGGAACGCATATGCCAAGGATCGCGCGCAAACTCACCGACCTGATCGGCAACACGCCGCTGCTCAGGTTGGAGAACTACAGCGCCTCGGTGGGGCTGGGGAGCGCCATCGTGGCCAAGCTGGAGTACTTCAACCCCGGCGGCAGCGTGAAGGACCGCATCGGCTTCGCGATGATCAAGGACGCGGAGGACCGCGGGCTCATCGACGGCAGCACCGTCATCATCGAGCCGACGAGCGGCAACACCGGCATCGCGCTGGCCTATGTGGCGGCGGCCAAGCGGTATCGCATCATCCTCATCATGCCGGACACGATGAGCCGCGAGCGGCAAAACCTGCTCAGCGCGCTCGGCGCGGAGCTCGTGCTGACGCCGGGGGCCGAGGGCATGCGGGGCGCGATCCTGAAGGCCGAGGCGCTGGCCCGGGAGATCCCGAATTCATTCATCCCCCAGCAGTTCAAAAACCCCGCCAACCCGCGCATCCACCGGGAGACGACCGCCGTGGAGATCTGGAACGATACGGCCGGCACCGTGGACATCGTGGTCGGCGGCGTGGGCACGGGGGGCACCGTCAGCGGGGTGGGGGAGGCGCTGAAGGCGCGCAAATCCCAGCTGTACGTGGTGGCGGTGGAGCCGGACGCGTCTCCGGTGCTCTCCGGCGGCCGGGCCGGGCCGCACCAGATCCAGGGCATCGGCGCGGGCTTCGCGCCCGACACTTACAACAGCGCGGTCGTCGACGAGGTGTTCCGCGTCAAAAATGAGGAGGCCTTCGCCGCGGCCCGCCTGCTCGCGCGCACCGAGGGGCTGCTGGTCGGCATCTCCTCCGGCGCGGCGGCCTGCGCGGCGGCGGCGGTGGCGGGGCGGCCCGAAAACGCGGGCAAATTGGTGGTGGCGGTGTTCCCCGACACCGGGGAGCGCTACCTGTCGACCTCGCTGTACACAGACCCGGCGCGTGAGACATCGGACGCCGGCGACGCGGGGAGGGATACGGTATGACGGAGAAACTGTCCGCGGCCATGGCGCCGGCGGCCAGCCGGCCGGCATGGACCGAGGAGACCGCCGAGACGGCCGGCCGGGGCGGCAAGATCGTTTTACAGTCGCTGCGGCAGGTCTATTACATCCGCAACGAAAGAAAAAAACTGGAAGAATTTGTCGCGCTGGAGGACTTCAGCCTCTCGATCGGCGAGGGGGAGTTTGTCTCGATCGTCGGGCCCTCCGGCTGCGGGAAGTCCACGCTGCTGGACATCCTGGCGGGGCTTGCCCAGCCCCAGTCGGGCGAGATCCACATCGACGGCAAGCGGGTCGGCGGCCCGGCGCTCGACAGGGGTTTCATCATGCAGGGGTACGCCCTGCTCCCGTGGCGCACCGTGGCCCGGAACGTGGCGTACGGTCTGGAGGTCAAGCGCGTGCCGCGGCGGCGGCGCGCCGAGATCTGCCAGAAATACATCGACCTCGTGGGGCTCGGCGGCTTTGAAGACCGCTACCCGAACGAGCTCTCGGGCGGGATGCGCCAGCGGGTGGCCATCGCCCGGTCCCTCGCCTACGACCCGGAGGTGCTGCTGATGGACGAGCCCTTCGCCGCTGTGGACGCGCAGACCCGGGAGACACTCCAGGACGAGCTGCTGCGGATCTGGGAGAAGACCCGCAAGACCATTGTCTTCGTCACCCACAGCATCGAGGAGGCGGTGTTGCTCGCCGACCGCGTGGTCGTGATGACCAGCCGGCCCGGCCGGATCAAACAGGTCCTGAAGATCGACCTGCCGCGCCCGCGCACCGCGGCGGGCATGCGCGTCTCGGCGGACTACAGTTGGATCAACCACCGCGTGTGGGAACTGCTGCAAAACGACGACGGGCCGTCCGGCCGTGCGGAGGCCGCGCCCGCCGGGCGCAGCGTCGCCGACGAGATCGCCCCGTCCACGCTGCTGTAATTTCAAGAAATTTCAAGACGACAAGGGAGGAGAGTTGTCTCATGGCGATCAAACTTGACACCACCACCATCGGCACCCGGGAGGAGCGCCTGGGGTCCGTCGTCGGCTATGTCGGCACGATCAAGGACCTGGCCGAGCGCTCGCGCTGCGGGGACCTGAAAAACAGAGGCCGCTGTTTTTCACAGTCCAGCTCGTGCGACGCCGGCTGCGTACTCGGGTATCTGTCCCACATACGGGACATCGCGATCATCAACCACGCGCCCTCCGGCTGCACGGCGGCGGCGTCGCCGACCCTGACGATGCAGACGCAGCTGGCCGCCAAACGCAACCTGCCGTACGACACGGTGATCCTCGGCACCGACATGAAGGAGCCGGACACGATCTTCGGCGCCGCGGCGGGGCTGCGCGAAACGATTTTTGAGACATACCGGCGCTATGCGCCGGCGGCGATCTTTGTCGCCACGTCCTGCGTCTCCGGCATCATCGGGGAGGATGTGGACGCCATTGTCGCCGAGGCGCGGGAGGAGCTGTCCATCCCCGTCGTCCCCATCCACTGCGAGGGGTTCCGGTCCCAGGTCTGGGCCACGGGCTTCGACGCGGTGGACCACGCGATCCTCTCGGGCGTCGTGAAGCCGCCGCGCGAGAAGCGGAATTTCGTCGTCTTCAAAAACTTCAACGAGAGCGCGCGGGACGACATCGTCGAGATGTTCGCCGCCATCGGCGTCGACACGATGATGGTCTACTCCAACACGACGCTGGAGGAGCTCTCCCACGTGTCGGAGGCGCTGGCCACGGTCTCCATCTGCGGGACGCTGGCCTCCTACCTCGGCAACGGGCTGGAGCAGACGTACGGCGTGCCCTACATCAAGACGATCAACCCGCTCGGCATCGCCGGGTTCGAGGTCTGGTTCCGCGAGGTCGGCCGGGTGATCGGCCGGGAGGCCGAGGTGGAGGCGTATATCGAGCGCGAGCGCGCCGTCTACATTCCGAAGATCGAGGCGATCAAAGAGAAGCTGAAGGGGCTGCGGGTCGTGCTGGGCATGGGGTCCAGCTTCGCGTTCCAGGTGGCGCGCGTCGTCCAGGAGCTCGGCATGACGGTCGCCTATGTGGCCTCGTGGCATTACGACTCGCGTTACGACGACGGCAACCCGCCGCCGCACGTGCAGCACCTCGCGGAGCACACGCCGGAGGATTTCCGCGTGAGCGTCGCGGACCAGCAAAATTTTGAGCTGCTGAACATCTTAAACACCTACAAGCCGGATCTGTACCTCGCGCGGCACGGCGGGACCAGCGTGTGGGCCATCAAGCAGGGCGTCCCGGCCATCTTCATGGCCGACGAGTTTTTGACGTTCGGGTACAAGCGCACGCTGAGCTTCGCGCAGCTCATCCTCGACAGGATCACAAACCGCAGCTTCGAGAAGAACCTCTCCGCCCGCATCAAACTGCCGTACACCGACTGGTGGTACAAACAGGAGAATACCCTCCTCTACAAAGCGGAATGACCACCGTATGCGAGGCGTCATGGCAGGGGACGCTGCCCACAGCGTCCCGCGTGTGCGAGGCGTCCCGGCAAACGCCGTATGATGAGGGACGCAGATAAGCGACAGGAGTGAGGCCCATGGCAAGGACACTGGATCAGGTGCGATACAAGTGCGCGCTGGGCGCGCTGCAGACCGTGCAGGCCATCGAGCGGGTGCTGCCCATCCTCCACGCGGGGCCGGGCTGCGCGGACAAACTGACAGCCGGAAACGGCACCTCCGGCCATTTTGCCCCACGGATCTTTCCGTGTACGAACATCGCGGAGACAGAGATCGTCTTCGGCGGCGAACAGCGCCTGCGGGAGGTGGTCGAAAACGCCCTCCGCGTCATCGACGCGGACCTCTACGTCGTGCTCACCGGCTGCTCCTCCGAGATCATCGGGGACGACGCCGGGGAGGTCGTGCGCGGATTCCGCACGGCGGGCCAGCCGGTGATCCACGCCTCCACGGCGGGGTTCAAGGGGAGCAACTACCAGGGGTACGAGTGGGTGCTGGAGGCGCTGTTTACGCAGTATTTGAGCCGGCCGGCGGCCGGCGGGACGGAGAAGGGGCTCGTCAACGTGTTCGCGAGCCTCCCGTTCCACGACCCCTTCTGGGAGGGCAACCTCACGGCGCTGGAGGGGCTGCTCGCCGACATCGGGCTCACGGCCAACATCATCTTCGGGTATGGCCGCGGGCTGAAACATGTGGACCGTATCCCCCGCGCGCAGTGCAATCTCGTCGTAAACCCCTGGCTGGGGCTGTCGAGCGCGCAGCTGCTCGAAGAGAGATTCGGCACGCCGTACCTGCATTACCCGAACCTGCCCGTCGGCGCCTGCGAAACGAGCAAATTCCTGCGCGCGGTGGGCGCCTTCACGGGGATCCCAAGCGACGTGGTCGAGCGCGTCGTCGCGGAGAAGGAGAGCCGGTATTACCACTACATCGAGCGCTACGCCGACATCTTCCTCGAAAACCGCATCATGTCCAAGCGCTTCACCGTCGCCGCGGACACCCAGTACGCCCTCGCGCTGACCCGCTTCCTCGTCAATGACATGGGGCTGTTCCCGCAGCGGCAGTATGCGATGGAGGACGTGCCGGAGAAGTATCGGGCGGACATCGAGGGGTATTTTCGCGACATGAACTATGACATCGAGGCGGAGGTCTCCTTCGAGACGGACGGCTACCTCGTACAAAACGAGATCCGCGGGGCCGACTACCACGGCTACCCGCTGATCATCGGCAGCGCGTGGGAGAAGAAGGTGGCGCGCGACACAAACGCACACTTTCTGTCCATCGCCTGGCCGTTGAACGAGCGGCTCGTCATCAACAGCTCCTATGTGGGCTACGAGGGCGGTCTCAAGTTTCTGGAGGACGTCTACTCCGTGGTGCTCACCCGGTTCACGTGAGCCACAGCGAAATTCTTATTTTTGAGAAATCATCAGCCGCGGCGGCTGCGCCCGGAAGAACGGGATAGGGGGCTTGGTTTCAGTGAAAAAAGTGTGGAAGAAGACGGGGCATGTTGTATACAGCTCTCTGGCGATTTTGATCTTCCTGACCCTGTGGGAGGTGTTGGGGCGGTTGGGCGTGCTGGTCAATCCGCTGTTTTTGCCTCCGTTCACCGAGGTGATGGCCGCCCTCGGCAAAGAGACGGCCAGCGGGGCGCTGTGGCGGCATGCGGCCATCAGTCTGCAGCGGTCCCTGCTGGGGTTTGGCCTGGGGTTGACGGTCGCCATCCCGCTGGGGCTGGCGATCGGTTGGGTCAAAAAGTTCGGGCAGTTTTTAAGCCCGCTGCTGCAGCTCTTCCGCAACATGCCCGTGTTGGCGCTGCTGCCCGTGTTTGTCATGTTCTTCGGCATCGGCGAGGTGTCCAAGGTGACGGTCATCTTCTGGGGCGTGCTCTGGGCGGTGCTGCTAAACACGGTCTCCGGCGTGCGGAGCGTGGACCCGCAGCTCGTCAAGGCGTCCCGATCGATGGGGACGAGGCCGGTCCGGCTGTTTGCCAGCGTGATTTTGCCGGCTTCGCTCCCGCACATCTTCACGGGCGCGCGGATCAGCGCGACGAACTCGATTCTCATCCTGATCGCGGCGGAGATGATCGCCGCGAACCGGGGGCTCGGGTACGCGCTCTATTTCTACCAGGCCAACATGAAGGTGCCGGAGATGTTCGCCTACATCGTCGTGATGGCCGTGATGGGCGTGCTGCTCAACTACTCCCTGGAGGCCCTCGAACGGCGCAGCTTCCGCTGGCGCGACGAGGCGGGCACCACGGCGGCCAAACCGGCGGCCTGAGCATCGGGCGCCGCGCACGGCGGACCGGTCGCGGGCCGGGGATGACGCAAACGGGCTAAGGTTGACCGGAAGACCGGAAACCGACACCTTCTATTGGGGTGCCGGTTTTTTTTACAGATAACAGTCAAGCGGCGGCGGATGACCGGAAAGTACGAATGAAAGCGTGGACGAAGGAGGCAGTTTGAAATGTCAAAAAATGGTATTTGCGGTGTACGTGGGAGACGGTTGGCGGGGTTGGTTGTGTGCTTGTTGTTTGTGCTGGCGGCGTGCGCGCCCGGGGCGCGTGCGCCGGCCGGGGACGGCGGCGCGGCGGACAAGACGACGCCGGCGGCCCAGACGGATGGCCGGGCGGTGGAGACGGAGACGGGGGCTGCTGGCAGCGCGGCGGGGGACAAGGCGCCGTTTACGCTCCGCGTCGTCACGCAGACGGGCTTCAACGAGACCAACGTGGCGGACGAGTTGGGTTTCTTCCGCGAGGAGGGCATCGAGATCGAATACATCGGCGTGCTGGCCAAGGGCGTCACGGAGTTCCAGCTCATCGAACAGGGCGAGCTCGACGCCTTTACGACCGTACATCCGCCGACCGTCGCGCAGGCGCGGCTGGCGGGCATTCTGGCCAAGGCGGTGGCGCCCGGCATGGTGGACAACGAGGAATACCCGCACGTGCGCTACCTCGTGGGGGCGGACAGCCCGATCCAGTCGCTGGAGGAGGCGGTGGGCAAGAAAGTGTCCATCACCAGCATCGCGCCCTGCAATGACGGGTATGTGAAGTACTATCTGCAGAGCAAGGGGCTGGACCCCGAGCAGGTGGAATTCGTGGTGCTGAACACGCCCGGCCAGCAGGAACAGGCGCTGTCGCAGGGGCTCGTCGACATCACGACGTCCCACCCGCCCTTTGCGGGCCCGGCGGTGGCGAGCGGCGAGGCGCGCGAGATTTTGAACACCTGGGAGATCTTCCAGAGCCCGGGGGCGGGGCTCTCGACGCGCGGCTTTTCGGAGGCGTTCATCGCGGAGCACCCGGACGTGGTGCAGGGCTTCGTGAACGCGATGTACCGGGCGCGGCTCTGGATCAACGATCATTTTGACGAGGCCAAGGCCATCGTCGCGAAGTATCTGGAGCTCGCTCCGGAGGATCTCAGTTCCTTCTATTACGACAGCAGCAAAAACATCACGCCGGCCTACGTCGACAAGTGGTTTGAGATCTCGGAGACGATCGGGCTCTGGAACCCCGACGACGTGCAGCCGGAGGACGTCTATACGAACGACTTTGTGCCTAAGGACGCGCCCGCGTCCGACGCCACCCTCACTTGGGAGAATTGAGAATTGAGAATGGAGAATGGAGAATTGTCCGCGATGAGGCATACCTGTTATGATCCAGGTTGACCGGAAGACCGGAGGCCGACATCCCCATGGGGTGTCGGCCTTTTTATCAAATGAAGGAGGCAGCTTGAAATGGTAAAAAATGGTGTTTTCGTTTGTGGTGTGCGGGGAAGACGGTTGATGGGATTGGTTGTGTGCTTGTTGTTTGTGCTGGCGGCGTGCGCGCCCGGGGCGCAGGCGCCGGCCGGGGACGGCGGCGCGGCGGACAAGACGACGCCTGGGGACCGGGCGGCGGAGCCGGAGACGGGGGAGGCCGGCGGCGCGGCGGGGGACAAGGCGCCGTTTACGCTCCGCGTCGTCACACAGACGGGCTTCAACGAACTCAACGTGGCGGACGAGCTGGGTTTCTTCCGGGAGGAGGGCATTGAGCTCGCATACATCGGCGTGCTGGGCAAGGGTATCACGGAATATCAGCTCATCGAGCAGGGGGAGCTCGACGCGTTCACGACCGGGCACCCGCCGAACATCGCGCAGGCGCGGCTGGCGGGCATCCTGACCAAGGCGGTGGCGCCCGGCATGGTGGACAACGAGGAGTACCCGCACGTGCGCTACCTCGTGAGGGCGGACAGCCCGATCCGGTCGCTGGAGGAGGCGGTGGGCAAAAAGGTGTCCATCAGCAGCGTTTCCGCCTGCTCGGACGGGTATGTGAAGTACTATTTGAAGAACAAAGGGCTGGACCCCGAGCAGGTGGAATTCGTGGTGCTGAGCACGCCCGGCCAGCAGGAGCAGTCTCTGGCGCAGGGTCTCGTCGACATCACGACGTCTCACCCGCCCTTTGCCGGTCCGGTGGTGGCGAGCGGCGAGGCGCGCGAGATTTTGAACACCTGGGAGATCTTCCAGAGTCCGGGGGCGGGGCTCTCGACGCGCGGTTTTTCGGAGGCGTTCATTGCGGAGCACCCGGACGTGGTGCAGGGCTTCGTGAACGCGATGTACCGGGCGCGGCTCTGGATCAACGATCATTTTGACGAGGCCAAGGCCATCGTCGCGA
>JAITDM010000128.1 GCA_031282535.1 Oscillospiraceae bacterium | reverse complement strand
ACCTGTTTTTTCTCCTCCTCGGTCGCGAGATCCAGCCCGCTTTCGGACACGGACTGGAACTTTTTGTCCGCAAAGGTCCCGAAGACACGCAGCACAAACTCGTCCACATCGTCGGTCAGGTAGAGGATGTCAAACCCGCGCTCGCGCACGAGCTCCGCCTGCGGCATCCGGTCGAGGGCCGCCACATTGGCCCCGGCCGCGTAGTAGATGACCTCCTGCCCCTCCTGCATGGCCTCCACATACTCCGCCAGCGTGATCCGTTTCTTCTGCGCGGCGGAGTGGAACAGCAGCAGGTCCTGCAAGAGCTCCCGGTTCGCGCCAAAGCCGGTGTACGCGCCCACCTTGAGCTGCAGACCAAAGGCCTCAAAGAACGTGTCGTAGGTCTCGCGCTCCTCGCGCAGCATCTTGAGCAGGTCGTTCTTGATGCGCTTTTCGAGGCCCGCGGCGATCACCTTGAGCTGCCGGTTGTGCTGGAGCATCTCGCGCGAGATGTTGAGGGAGAGATCCTGCGAGTCCACGAGACCGCGCACGAAGCTGAAGTGGTCCGGCAGCAGGTCGGCGCACTTCTCCATGATCATCACGCCGGCCGAATACAGCGCCAGCCCCTTTTCAAACTCCTTTGTGTAGTAGTTGTACGGCGCCTGCTTCGGGATGAAGAGCAGCGCGTGGTAGGTGGCCATGCCCTCGTTCGCCGCGTGGATCACGCGCAGCGGGGGCGTAAAGTCGTAGAATTTGTCCTGGTAGAACCGGTGGTATTCCTCCTCGGTGACCTCGCTCCGGTTCCGGCGCCAGAGGGGCACCATGCTGTTGACGGTCTCCGTCTCCACCACGGTCTCGTACTCGGTGTCGGACCCCTCCTTCAGATGACTGTGCTCCAGATCCATCCGGATCGGGTAGCGGATGTAGTCGGAATACTTCCGGACCAGTTCCGCCAGACGCCGCGTCTCCAGGAATTCGTCGTAGTGCTCGTCCGGCTCGTCCGCCTTCACGGTGAGCACGACGTCCGTGCCGACCTCCGCCTTCTCGCAGGGCTCGATCGCGTACCCCTCGGCGCCGTGCGAGTGCCAGCGCCAGGCCTCCCCGGCCCCGTACGCGCGCGAGAACACGCTGACCTCGGCGGCCACCATGAATGCCGAATAAAACCCGACCCCAAACTGGCCGATCACGTCCAGGTCGTCCAGCTTCTCCGCGTTTTCGCGGCGAAAATCCAGTGTGCCGCTTTGGGCGATGACGCCCAGGTTCTGTTCCAGCTCGTCCTTCGTCATGCCAATGCCGTTGTCCGACAGCGTGATCTGCCGCTTGGCCCGGTCCACCGTCAGCCGGATCTGAAAATCGTCCCGGGTCTTGCCCACGTCCGGATCCGTCAGCGACCGGAAGTAGAGCTTGTCGATCGCGTCGCTCGCGTTCGAGATGAGTTCCCGCAGAAAGATCTCCTTGTGTGTGTAGATCGAGTGGATCATCAGGTCAAGCAACCGCTTTGACTCGGCCTTGAACTGTTTGACGGCCAATTTCCTCACTCCTCTTCCGGGCCCCCGCGCACCCGGCCGCCGTTCCTCCCCCGGGGGCCCTTTGTGATTTGGCACTCCCTTTGCACGAGTGCCAATACTATTGTACCCAATCCGGCGAAAAATGCAAGAGAAAAAATTCGACCGCCCGCGCGGCGCCGGCGAGAAGTTGGTGTTTGACAATTTCGTGCCAATCGTGGATAATAGAGGGGCGGCGCAAACGATGCCGCAAAAATCCACCTATTTTGATCCGAAACTCACCACCGGACTGGTGATTCACCCGCTGTCGATCGATCTATAAGGAGGAAGGGTTCAAAATCCCCAATCCCTACCCAAAACGCACACCCCTGCGAAGAGGAGGAGGCGGCTTTTATGTCTGTGCGTCCCATGCCCTATCTGCTGAAGGGCGGCCGGGTCATCGACCCGGCGTCCGGTTTTGACCGCGTGGCCGACGTATACCTGCGCGACGGCGTGATCGAGGCCGTCGAGGCGCCCGGGAAAATCGCGCCGGTCGGTACGTTTGAGACGATTCACGCCGCGGGGCTCGTCGTGGCGCCGGGGCTTGTCGACATGCATGTGCACCTGCGCGAGCCGGGCGAGACGCACAAGGAGGACATCGCCTCCGGCACCCGGGCCGCCGCCGCGGGCGGTGTGACGACGGTGGCCTGCATGCCGAACACCAAGCCGGTGCTCGACACCCCGGATCAGATCGCCTGGGTCCGGGCGCGCGCCGCCGACACGGGCATCGTCAAGGTGCTGCCCATCGCCGCGCTCTCCGAGGGGCAGTGCGGCAAACGGCTGACCGACGGCAAGGCGCTGCGGCGGGCCGGCGCCGTCGCGTTGAGCGACGACGGCCGGCCGGTGGTAAGCGACGACCTGATGCGCGCGGGCCTCACGGCCGCCGCCGCGCTCCCGCTCCCTGTCGTCTCCCACTGCGAACCCGAGACGGCGCAGGCGCTGCGGGACATCGCGCTGGCCGAGGAGACCGGCTGCCCGGTGCACATCGCCCACGTCAGCCGGCGGGAGACGCTGGACGCCGTGCGCGCCGCCCGGGCGCGGGGCGTCCCGGTCACCTGCGAGACGTGTCCGCATTACTTCTGGTTCACCGAGGCCGACTTCCGACGGATCGGCGCGAACGCGAAGATGAATCCGCCGCTGGCCGCGGAGGAGGACCGCGCGGCCATCCTCCAGGGGCTGGCCGACGGGGACATCCAGGTCATCGCCTCCGACCACGCGCCGCACCATCCGAGCGAAAAGTCGGGCCCTCTGGAGCGCGCGCCAAACGGCGTCGTGGGCCTTGAGACGCTGCTCGCCGCGTCGCTGACGGCGCTGGTCCACGCGGGGCGGATGACGCTGCCGGCGCTGCTGCGCCTGCTGACCACCGCGCCCGCCGACCTGCTGCGCGTCCCGGCGGGGCGTCTGGTCCCCGGACGTCCGGCGGATCTCACGCTCTTCGACCCGGAGGCCCGCTGGCAGGTGGAGGCGCGCCGTCTGGCCTCGAAGTCGCAGAACACGCCCTTCGACGGCCTGACGCTGCGCGGCCGGGTGCTCCACGTGTTCGTGGACGGCGTCGCCGTCGTGGGCCACGGACGGCTGCTGCTCTGATTTCTGCCCGCGTGCGCGGGGCGATGTTGTAAGGACGAATCATCCTTCGCCTCCACGGCGTTTGTTTTCGCCCGCGGGTTTCGCAAAAAATTTCCCCGTGCGGCTTGACGGAACATTTGTTCCGCTTTATAATGGTTGAGAGGTCGGACAGGACCCTGCCGCGCGGCCGGACCGCGCGGCAGGTTTTTTGATTGTTTGAGGGGACGCGCCCCATCCCGCCAGAATTGTAAATATTTTACATTTCTGGCGTCCGGTCTATCGGGAGGCGCGGCACCCCGGGGAAGGGACAACCGTATGCGCAACAGCATCTTTGTCAAAGGCGCGCGCGAGCACAATTTAAAAAACGTCGACATCGAGATCCCGCGGGACAAGCTGGTCGTGCTGACCGGGCTGTCCGGCTCCGGCAAGTCGTCTCTCGCGTTCGACACCATCTACGCCGAGGGGCAGCGCCGCTACATCGAGTCCCTCTCCTCCTATGCCCGTCAGTTCCTGGGGCAGATGGAGAAGCCGGACGTGGACTACATCGAGGGCCTTTCGCCGGCCATCTCCATCGACCAGAAGACCACCTCCAAAAACCCGCGCTCGACGGTGGGGACTGTCACGGAGATCTACGACTACCTGCGCCTGCTCTGGGCACGCATCGGCGTGCCGCACTGCCCCCGCTGCGGGAAGGTGATCCGCCAGCAGAGCATCGACCAGATCATCGACCAGCTGCAGGCGCTGCCGGAGGGCACGCGCCTGCAGATTCTGGCCCCCGTGGTGCGGGCGCGGAAAGGCGAGTACCAGAAGGTCTTTGAGGACGCCCGCCGCTCCGGGTACGCGCGCGTACGGGTGGACGGACAGCTCTACGACCTGAGCGAGGAGATCCGGCCGGAGAAAAACAAAAAACACACGATCGAGATCGTCGTCGACCGGCTGGTCGTGCGCGACGGCGTGCGTCCGCGGCTCACCGACTCGGTGGAGACCGCGGCGGCGCTCGCCGGGGGGCTCGTCGTGGCCCACCTGCCCGAGATGATCGGGACGGACGGCGCGGTGACGACCCCCGAACAGTCGCTGCTGTTTTCTCAAAACTACGCCTGCGAGGACTGCGGCGTCTCGATCGAGGAACTCACGCCGCGCATGTTCTCCTTCAACAATCCCTACGGCGCCTGCCCCACCTGCACGGGCCTGGGGGAGCAGCTCAAGGTGGACCCGGACCGGATTTTGCCAAACCGCGCGCTCTCACTGGCGCAGGGCGCCGTGAAGGCCTCCGGCTGGGGCAGCGCCGAGGAGGGCACCATCGCTCACATGTACTATTCGGCGCTCGGCCGTGTCTACGGCTTCACACTGAACACGCCGCTGCGAAAATTCTCCCCCGAGGCGATGGACGCGCTTCTCTACGGCACCAAAGGGGCCAAACTGGAGATCCGCTACCGCACGGAGCGCGGCGCGGGTCTCATGCAGCAGGCCTTCGAGGGCCTTGTGAACAATTTGGAGCGCCGCTACCGGGAGACGCAGAGCGACTGGGCCCGCCAGGAGATCGAGGACTGCATGTCGTCCGTCCCCTGCCCGGACTGCCAAGGGCGCCGGCTGAAGAAAGAGAGCCTCGCCGTCACGGTGGGCGGGCTGTCCATCGCCGACTACACCCGCCGCACCGTCACCGAGGCGCTGGCCTTCTGGGACACGCTGACGCTGACGGAGAAGGAGACCATGATCGCCGAGCGCATTTTGAAAGAGATCCGGGAGCGCCTCGGCTTTTTGATCAGCGTAGGGCTCCAGTATCTTACACTGTCCCGGCACGCCGGCACGCTGTCCGGCGGCGAGAGCCAGCGCATCCGGCTGGCCACGCAGATCGGCTCGTCGCTGATGGGCGTGCTGTACATTCTGGACGAGCCATCCATCGGGCTGCACCAGCGGGACAACGACAAGCTGCTGGGCACGCTGCGGCGCCTGCGCGACCTGGGCAACACCCTCCTGGTCGTCGAGCACGACGAGGACACGATGTACGCCGCCGACCACATCATCGACGTAGGGCCGGGCGCCGGCGTCCACGGCGGGCACATCATCTGCGCCGGCACGGTGGACGACATCCGCGCCTGCGAGGCCTCCATCACCGGGCAGTATCTGGCCGGGAAGCGCAGCATCCCGGTGCCGGCGCAGCGCCGCCGGGGCTCCGGGCGCACGCTGACGATCCGGGGCGCGGCGGAAAACAACCTGCAGCACATCGACGTTGACATTCCCCTCGGCACCTTCACCTGTGTGACGGGGGTATCCGGTTCCGGCAAGTCGTCGCTGGTCAACCAGATTTTATACCGGCGGCTGGCCGCCGACCTAAACGGCGCGCGGATCCGCGCGGGCGCGCACGACGCCATCGAGGGCAAGGAATATCTCGACAAGGTCATCGACATTGACCAGTCCCCCATCGGGCGCACGCCCCGCTCCAACCCGGCCACCTACACCGGTGTATTCGGCGACATCCGCACGCTGTTCGCCTCCACCGCCGACGCCAAGATGCGCGGCTACGGCCCCGGCCGTTTCTCGTTCAACACCCGCGGCGGGCGCTGCGAGTCCTGCGCGGGCGACGGGCTGGTGAAGATCGAGATGCACTTTCTGCCGGACATCTATGTCCCCTGCGACGTCTGCAAGGGCCGCCGCTACAACCGGGAGACGCTGGAGGTGCGTTACAAGGGCAAAAACATTTTCGACGTGCTCGAACTCACCTGCGAGGAGGCGCTGGTCTTCTTTGAAAACGTGCCCAAGATCGCCCGCAAGCTGCGGACGCTGAACGAGGTGGGCCTCGGTTATCTCCGGCTGGGGCAGCCCTCGACCACGCTGTCGGGCGGCGAGGCGCAGCGCGTCAAGCTGGCCAGCGAGCTGACCCGGCGCTCGACTGGCAGCACGATTTACATTCTGGACGAGCCGACGACGGGGCTGCACATTGCCGACGTACACCGGCTGATCGAGGTACTGGACCGGCTGGTGGAGGGCGGCAACACGGTGGTCGTCATTGAGCACAATCTGGAGGTCGTCAAGACGGCCGACCACATCATCGACCTCGGGCCCGAGGGCGGCGACGGCGGCGGCCGGATCGTCGCCACCGGCACCCCGGAACAGATCGCCGCCCACGCGTCGTCCTACACCGGCCAATACCTGCGGGCCAAGCTGAATCTGTGATGTGGTTCTCCGTCCCTTTTTGATGCCCGGTCGGGCATGTCATCTAAAGGTTGGTGAGCCGTATGGAACAAAGGGTACAGCAAGCACTTGATTTAATCAAGGAAAGCGTTTTGAAAACTGTTCCCGCCGAGGCGATTTATTTGTTCGGCTCATACGCCTACGGAACGCCGAACGAGGACAGCGACCTTGATATTTATGTTGTCGTGCCGGACGCGGTGCAGGAAAATCCGCTTAATATTGGCGTAGCAATTCGCAGAAATCTTCGCGGATCCGCATTGCATTTTCCCATGGATTTAATGGTTGGAACATCAAGCGTGTTTAACCGCAGGCGGCAAGAACCGACACTACAAAAATTGATTGCCAGAGAAGGAGTATTGCTGTATGGGCGGTAAAAGTGTTTA
>JAITDM010000011.1 GCA_031282535.1 Oscillospiraceae bacterium | reverse complement strand
TCCAGGTCTACCGGCACTACGAGCTGAACCAGCGGGTCCTGCGCATGGTGGACGAATCACTCGGCCGCGCCGTGAACGACATCGCCCGGGTGTAACGCCCGATCAAAGGAGTGGGGTTTTTGATTCAGACCATGTACAACGGCATGCACGGCATGCTGTCGCACCAGCAAAATCTCGACACCATCGCGAACAACATCGCAAACATCAACACGCAGGGGTACAAACGGAGCCGGACGGAGTTCAAGGAGACCCTGTACGCCCGCATGCTCTCCCCCACGGACAACGCCCCCCAGATCAACCTGCAGCGGGGCACCGGGGTGGTGCCCGCGCAGACGCTGCACAACTTCGGACAGGGGGCCCCGCTCGACACGGCGCGCACCCTGGACTTCGCGCTGGAGGGGCCGGGCTTCTTCACGGTGGTCACGCCCGCCGGCGAGCGGCTCTACACGCGGGACGGCGCCTTCTACCTGACGCCGGAGGCGGACGGCGACTACCTGGTCGACAAACAGGGCTGCTACCTGCTGGATGCCGACGGCGCGCGCATCCGCGTCCCCGGCGACGCGTCCACCCTCGTAGCGGACGCGCGCGGCACTCTGTCCCTCCGGACGGAGACGGGGGACGGCACCCCCTTTGCGCGCCTCGCCCTCACCGAATTCGACAACCCGGGCGGCCTGCTGGCCGCCGGGGACAACCGCTTCCGCCCGAGCGAGAACACGGGCGCGCCCCGGGAGGCGATCGGCACCACGCTGCGGCAGGGCGCGCTGGAGGCCTCGAACGTCGACTATGCGGAGGAGATGGCGCGGCTCATCCGGGCGCAGCGCGCCTACCAGCTCTCCTCCCGCTGCGTGACCACCGCCGACCAGATGGCCCAAATCTGTAACAGCATCCGGTCGTAGCGTACGGCGCGGCGCTTCCGCCCAATGATCTAGCTTTTTGCCCGAAATCTGCATGCCGCCCGCGGGCCAAATTCTCCCACTGTTCCCCTAGTTTTTCCCCGCGCGGCGTGTTATAATGAGGAGACGCTGTCATGGATATCCGTCAGTGCCGGCGATGCCGGAAGCTCTTCAACTATGTCGGACACTTCAACTGTCCCGCCTGTGTGCATGAGCTGGACGACATCTTCACCAAAGTGCGCAATTACCTGTACGACCACCCGCAGGCGGACATGCCGTCCCTCTGCGAGGCCAGCGGGGCGGAAGAAGAAGACGTCCTGGGCTGGCTGCGGGAGGGGCGGTTGATCTTGGGCGGCGACGCCGCGGCGATGCTCGTCTGTGAAAATTGCCGCAAACCCATCCAAACCGGCCGTTACTGCGACGCGTGCGCCGCTCTGGTGCGCTCACAGCTCGCGGAGACGGCGGAAACCCTGGGCGGAAAAGCCCGGTCGGAGGAGAAGCCGGCCGGCCGGCCGGGGTCTGCCGCCGACCGGCCGTCGTCGGGCCAAGGGGTCTGGTCGCGCAAGTTCCTCGACATCCGCGGCGGGAACAAATGAGCGTCGGCTGGCCACCCATTCGTCCAACGGGAACGGCAATCGTCGAAAACAGGAAATGTTGTCCAAAAAATCAGCCCTAAGATTGACGCTTTCGCTCAATCAATTTTGTGTGTTTTTACTTCAGTTTTCACAGAGACCTTTCGATATAGCATATAGAAGAGAAGAAGCGCAGCCCCAGAGAAGAAGTCACAATCGCAAGAGGAGGAAGAACACAAATGAAGATCGCATCCGTACCCCTGTCTGCCCAGGTGAACGCCTATGGGAAGACGGGCCGCAAAGCCTCTGCGCCGCGCGTCGGTTCCCAGGCGCCGGACATGGTAGAGCTTTCTCAGAACGCACGCCCGCTCGACGAGTTTCTGCGCGCCGCCCAAAGTACGCCGGACGTCCGCATGGAGAGAGTGACGATGCTCCGGCAGCAGATTGAAGCCGGCACATACCGCGTGGAGGGTCGCGCGGTGGCGGAAAAACTGCTGGTCCACGCAGCCGCAAGGCTCTAAGGCTTTGTTCTCAGCGACGCATCGTCCCCGCCGGGCGCCGACATGCCCGGCGGGGCTTTTGTTTTTATGAATTATGCATTAAACGAACTCGGTCGATGTTACGATATATACTATACAGACCATAGACAATCCAGGGTGGGAGTCGGGACAATGCAGACACTGCTTGATGCCTTTTGCGCGGTGCTCACCGCCGAGCGCGATGTGCACAGGGAACTTTTGCGCCTCTCCGAGGCCAAAAAGGTCGCCATCACCGAAAATAACCTCTCCGACCTCGATGGCATTGTCAAACAGGAGCAGATCCTGCTGACCCGTCTGAACGAAGAGGAACGAAAGCGCAGGGACTGCGTGAACGCGCTGGCCGCCCGCCTGGGGCAGCGCGCCGCCGACATTGTGCTGCAGGATTTTTTAAACGTGAGCGACGTGCGGCACGCGGAGCAGCTGAACGCCCTCTACACCGAGCTCACCGATCTGCTCGACCGTCAGGTGCGCCTGAACGAAATCAACCGGAAACTGATCGAGTCCCGCCTGGAATACATCCACTACACGCTGGACGCCGTATCCCAGCGGCAGAGCCCCTCCCGCCTCTACGGCGTGGACGGCGCCGACGCGCCGGCGCCGGCGCGGAAAAACAACATCATCGACCAAAAGGTGTGAGACGACTATGCGTTCTACATTTGCGGGCCTGGACATCGCCAACCGCGGGCTCTTTGTCGCCCAGCGGCAGATCGACCTGGCCGGACACAACATCGCCAACGCCAACACGGAGGGT
>JAITDM010000073.1 GCA_031282535.1 Oscillospiraceae bacterium | reverse complement strand
CGAAGACGCCGTGCTGCCAGTCGCGCGACTGGTAGACGAGCGGCGCGGTCTTGGCGCGGCGGCCACCGAAGACAAGGGCCGAGATGGGCACGCCCTCCGGCGCCTCAAATTTGTCGGAGATACAGGGGCACTGGCTGGCCGGCGCGGTAAAGCGGCTGTTGGGGTGGGCGCCCTTGCTGCCGTCGGTGTGATCCCACTTCTCGCCCTTCCAGTTGAGGGCGTTTGCGGGCGGATTTTTGTCGAGCCCCTCCCACCAGACCGTGTTGTCGTCCAGGTTGTGCACGACGTTTGTAAAGATCGTGTTCTTCCTGGTGGACAGCAGGGCGTTGGGATTGGACTTCATGTTGGTGCCCGGCGCCACGCCGAAGAAGCCGGCCTCCGGGTTGACCGCCCAGAGACGGCCGTCGGGCCCGATGCGCAACCATGCGATGTCGTCGCCCACGCACCAGACCTTATAACCCTTTTTCTTGTAGATCTCGGGCGGGATGAGCATCGCCAGGTTGGTCTTGCCGCAGGCGGACGGGAACGCGGCCGCCAGATAGCGCACCTCCCCCTCCGGGTTTTCGATGCCCAAAATCAGCATATGCTCGGCCATCCAGCCCTCGTTGCGCCCGAGGTAGGAGGCGATGCGTAGCGCGAAGCACTTTTTGCCCAGCAGCACGTTGCCGCCGTAGCCGGAGTTGATGGACCAGATCGCGTTGTCCTCCGGGAACTGGACGATATAGCGGTTTTCTTCATCGATCTCCGCTTTGGCGTGCAGACCCTTGGTGAAATCGGAGGGGTCCTTCGAGGCGTCCAGACAATGCAACACGCGCAGGCCGATGCGGGTCATGATGGCCATGTTGAGCACGACATAAATGGAGTCGGTGAGTTCGATGCCGAACTTGGCAAAAGGCGACTCCGGCACCGTCATGGAAAACGGGATCACATACATCGTGCGGCCCTTCATCGCACCCGTATAGAGGCCCTTCAGCCGGGCGTACATCTCCTCGGGATCCAGCCAGTTGTTGGTGGGGCCGGCATCCTCCTCTTTGCGCGAACAGATGAACGTGCGGTGCTCAACCCGCGCCACATCGTTCACCGCCGTGCGGTGCAAAAAGCAGCCCGGCAGCTTCTCCTCGCTGAGCGCGATGATCTCCCCGCTCTCAAGGGCCTGCCCGCGCAGTTCGTCCAGCTGCGCTTCCGAGCCGTCGATCCACACGACGGCATCCGGCTGCGTCATCGCCGCCATTTCCTCCACCCAGTCCAACACGGCCTTGTTGCTTGTCAACGCCATTTTTTATGTCCTCCTTCACAGTGCGAAACAACCCATCGGTCCGTCGCACAAAATTTTGTGGAACCTGCCACAACGCGCGGCGGATTGAAATGCCAAATTTTGGTATTTTTATGCGCAAATCTGGTACTCTTTCCTATGGTATTATACCCAATTTACCGTACAAACGCAAGGCAGAAATGAAGGAAACGGGACAATTGGAGATTCCAACAAAATTGTCCGACAGGCATTGCGGTTTTTCCCACACTGTGTTACGATGGGAGAAGAGTTTTGGGGAGGCGCGGCATCGTGGGCAGCAAACCACTTTCGCGCGGCACAGTCCCGCCCGCCGGGCGGCGGGACTCTCCGGGACTTCCGACGCGACGGAGCGCGGTGTTTTGGTCCGGAGTTTAAGTTTGCATGGGAGTGTTGCCCTTATGAAACGTTGGATTTCTCTGATGGCGCTGGTACTCTGCGCCGCCCTGCTGCTGGCGGGCTGCGGCGCCAGGCCGCCAGCAGGCGACACCGGGCCGAGCGACCCGCCGGCGGTCGACGCAACCCCGGACCCCGCCGGCGGCGAGGACACGCTGGACCCCGCCAGCCCGATCATCATGGTGGGCGAGGAGGCGATCACGGGGTACGAATATCAGTTCCACTACACGACCGCCGTCAACGAATTTCTCTCGGTAAACAGCGCCTATCTCGACGGCTACCTCGACCCCTCGCAGCCCTTTGACGAGCAGCCCTATCCAGACAGCGAGGACCTGACCTGGGCGGATTTCTTCCGGGACTCCGTCGTCTCCAATCTGGTGCGCTACATCGCCCTGTACCAGGAGGCGCGCGCGCAGAACTTCACCCTCTCCGCGGAGGATGAGAGCGGCATCGCGGCCAACATGTCGAACATGCGCGCCTACTGCGAGGAGAGCGGCGTCCTGCCCGAGGTGTTTCTGGCCCAGATGTACGGCGAGGGCATGACGGAGAACATCCTGCAGATGATCATGACACGCTTTGCCCTGGCGGTCAGTTTTGAGGACAGCATTGTGCGCACCTACTCGTTCACGGACGAGGAGATCCGGGCCTACTATGAGGCCAACAAGGAGGAGGGCGCCGATTACGAGGGCAACGTCGTCACGGTCCGTTACATCCTGCTCACAGAGAAGGAAGAGGCCGACAGCGTCTACCAGATGTTCTTGGACAGCGACAGGAGCGAGGATGCCTTCGCCGCGCTGGCCGTGCAGTATTCGCTCGACGATCAGACCGCCTCGAACGGGGGGCTCTGCGAAAATGTGGGCCCAAACAGCGCGCCGGCGGACTACGACGAGTTCGACAGCTGGTGTTTCGACGCCGCCCGGCAGCCTGGGGATTACACGCGCATTGAGCTCGGGGAGCAGTTCCATCTCCTCTACTTTTGTCAGAGCGGCGAGCCCCAGTGGAAGGTCATGGGCCGCTCCGCGATGGAACAGGAGAAGCTGTCCGAATACCGCCTGACCCTGGAGGAGAAATATCCGGTCTCCTTCCTTTCGTGACCGTATATATCCGTCGCCCACCGGGCAAAATCCTTTCCGCTGGAGAAAACCACCAAATATTCTAGGTCAAACTGTAAAAAATTCGGCCTTTTAAATCGTGCATTTTAACCAAAAGCCTATTGACGAAACGATATGGCCGCTATATAATGAATGGCAATTGGATAAAGGCGTCCCACCAAAGGACGCCTTTATCCAATTTTTATTGACCATTTTGGGAGGTGCGCAGCATGGCAAAGGGATCGGCAACCATCAAGAAAGATTGTAGAGAGGTGAAGAACATGTCAAAACGCAAAAAGATAACGGCGCTGGCGCTGGCGGGCGTCATGGCACTGTGGCTGATCGGTGCGCCGGTATCACTGACGGCGGCGCAGACGTCGGACGCCGCTTATCTTACGACGCTTGTGGCGCAGGCAAAATCACTCGATCTGTCCACCTACGCCGAGCTGTACGCCGGGCAGGTGCGATACGCGATCACCCGCGCGGAGAAAGATGTGGCAAGGGGCGCGCCGGAGGATGTGCTGAACGTCGACCGCCTGACGCTGCAGGTCGCGCTGGACACGCTGAAAGTCGATTTGCAGAAGGCCGGCGTGGCCGACTTACAGGCGCTGGTCAGGGCCGGGACGCTCACGTATACGGAACTGCTGGGCATGTACCTGACGCGCATCGAGCTGTATGACAAAAACACGGTGAAAATCAACTCCGTGCGCGCGCTGAACCCGAACGCCGCGGCCCTGGCCGCCGCGGCCGACCAAGCCGTCGCGGCCGACCCGTCCAAGGCGGCGGGCATCTTCGGCCTGCCGATCATGGTCAAGGACAACGTCGGCACGATCGGCTCCGACGGCATGCCGACGACAGCCGGCTCCGTGGCGCTGGCGGACAACTACCAGCCCTACGATGCGCCGCTTGTGACGGAGATCAAGGCGGCGGGCGGCATCCTGCTCGGCAAACTGAACCTGACGGAGTTCGCCAACTACATGACAAGCGGCATGCCAAGCGGCTATTCGTCCCTGGGCGGCTTCGTGCTGAACCCCTACAAGCCGTGGATGAACGCCGCGGGCAGCAGCCAGATCCTCACGCCCAGCGGTTCCTCCGCGGGGTCGGGCGCGGCGTCGGCCGCCGCGCTCTCGGCCGTCACCATCGGCACCGAAACCTCCGGCTCCATCCTCAGCCCGACGCAGGCCAACTCGATCGTCGGCATCAAACCGACCGTCGGCCTCGTGAGCCGCACGGGCGTCGTGCCCCTGTCCTCCACCCAGGACACGGCCGGGCCCATGGGCCGGAGCGTCGCGGACGTGGCCGCTTTGCTCACCGTCGTCGCCGCGTATGACCCCGCGGACGTCGTGACGGCTTACGGGCCGGATGTCTTGCCGGACTTCAGTATCGACTATACGCAGTATTTGAAAGCGGACGGCCTGCAGGGCAAGCGCGTCGGTCTGTACGGCACGCCGTCCGCCGCGAACCGGGCGGTATACAGCGAAGTCGCCGCCACGCTGCGCGCGCTCGGCGCGACGGTCGTGACAAACGGCACGAGCGGCGGCAACGACCAGGGCTTCTCCGCCAGCGCGTCGTCGGGCATCGTGCTCTCGTACGACTTCAAAAAGGACATGAACGCCTACCTCGCGACGCTGGCGCCCGATTTCCCGATCAAGACGCTGGCCGACATCATCCAGTACAACAGCGACCACGCCGACGTCGCCCTCCGGTTCGGCCAGACGACGCTCATTTCGTCCAACAACCGCGACCTGGAGGCGCAAAAGGAGACATACGAGACCAACAAGGCGACGGGCTTCACCAATTCCCGCCAGAACGGCCTCGACAGGATCCTCACCGAAAACGACCTCGACGCGCTGTTCACCATCGGCGGCGGCACGACCGGCATCGCGGCCGTGGCCGGCTACCCGACCGTCAGCGTGCCCGCCGGCTACAACAGCAACGCCCCGGACAGCACCAGTTGGGGGAGCGTAAACGTCGGCTTCACCGGCACCGCGTACAGCGAAGCCGAACTGATCTCGATGGCGTACGCCTACGAGCAGGCCTCGCACAAGAGAATCGCCCCGGGCATGGCGGTCAAGGACGCCCTCAAGGCGCTCCTCGCCGAAGTGGACGCGCTGGGCGACACGACAAAAGGACTTGCCGCCGCCGAGCTGAGCGCGGCGCAGACCGCGTCGGCCAGCAACTTCTCGACGCAAAAAGACGTCGACGAGGCGCTGTGGGCACTGCAGGACGCCGTCAGCGGCTACGTTTTCTCCAACGACGGCGTAAAACTGACCACACTGAACGCGGATCGCGTGACAGTCAGCAAAGTCCAGCGCAACGATGCGGACACCGAGAAGAATCTGACGTTGTATGCCGCGATCTACGGCCCTGACGGCCGGCTGGTCAGCGTCGGCAAGGCCTCAAAAACAGTGGCCGCAGGGGCACTGACGGACTTCGTCGTAACCGTCGACGCGCCGGGCGCCGCCGGGGGCGGCTATTCCGCCGGCGCCTATCTATGGGAGGACGTGACGCTCACACCCGTCGACGAGAAAGGGCAGCTCACGTAACCTCTGCCGTGAAGCGGCTTCGCGCCGCCATTGAAACCCGCACAAAACAACAGGACACCGATGCGGTGTCCTGTTGTTTTGTGCGGGCATATTGTTATTCAATGTCAATCTTGCGCGAGCTGGCTGTCTTTTCATCCTTCGGAATCGTGACCGTCAACACGCCATCCTGAAGCTTCGCCTTGATGGCGTCCAATTTTGCGTTGGCCAAACGAACCCTGCGGCTCATCGAACTGGCGCGGCGCTCCCTGTGGATATAATTTTTCCCGTCCTTGTTGACTTCTTCCGTACGGTTTACGGTGATGCAGAGGTTGTCGTCCTCGATGCCCAAGTCAATTTCGTCCCTCTTAATGCCGGGCAAATCCGCTTCCACGCGGTACCCGGCGTCCGTTTCCTCGATGTCAATTTTGAAAGTGTCTCTCGACAGATTCCGACCCGAAAACCAACTATCGCTAAAAAAGTCGTCAAGCATGTTGTAGAAATCTTCGACGCCTGCGCCTGTACGCGTGAGACCGCTGTTCTTGCGATTGAAGGGAATGAGACCTGCCATGATCAACAACTCCTTTCTCAAGTTGGGTGCCCTTTCACTGTCTGGTGCGCGCCGCCGCACCGGATCTTTTAGCACTCGGCACCGGAGAGTGCTAATTTTTTTATACCACAGACCCAACATAGGTGTCAATGGCATTCACAAAAAATTTACAAATTGTGTGCTTCCAGCAGTGCCGGGATGTCGTGCAGGGTGGGCACCAACGCAAAGAGACACGACCGGATCTCGTCGTCCGGCTGGATCTGGTCCGGCACCATGACCGGGTACAGACCCGCCGCATGCGCCGCGCGGATGCCGGCCGGCGAGTCCTCCAGCGCCACGCAATGTTCCGGCGGCAGACCCAGGGCCGCCGCCGCCGCCAGATAGATGTCGGGCGCCGGCTTGCTGCGGGCGATCGTGTCCCCAAACACAGTCGCGTGGAACGCGGGCAGCACGCCCGCCGATTCCAATGCGACGCGGGCCACATGCTCCACATTGGAGGTGGCCAGCGCAATCCGGTACTCCTTTTCGCGCAGATACGCAAGCAGCGGGAGGAGTCCGGGCTTGACGGGCACGCCCTCCGCCCGCAACCTTTGCGCCATCCTCTGCTCCGCCAGACGGTCGAGCGCCCTGTAATCGTGCCCGCCGCCGTACCGTTTCAGCATGAACGCCGCGGTGGACTCGGACGTCATACCCGCGAAGCTGTTCAGCACCTCCCGGGTGATGGGAATCCCGTCCCCCCGATACACCTCCAGCCAAATGTCGCAGCACAACTTCTCCGTGTCAAACATCACACCGTCCATGTCAAATACCACGCCAGAGATCATCCACAGACCACCTTTTCTGTATTTTCTCGTCAATACTATCAATATAATGCTTTTTTGAGAGAAATAATAGAAAATTATTGCATATTTTTATAACAATATTGCATTTCCATTGTGGGGCTCCGCGCCGGCGGCGGCCGCACCGGCGGTCAAAAACGGCGACGAATTTTTCGCGGGGCAGAGCCGCCGCTATATCGAGGACACATTTGGCGGCTCACTGCCGCATTTTCTCGCATCGTTCATCGGCGGAAGCAAGCTGTCTGGCAAACAGGCGGAGGAGCTTGTGCGTCTGATCAACGAACACACGGAGGGCTGAAACATGGAGAAAATTTTTCTTTCCGTCCTCAATATGAGCCTGACGGCCAGTTTCGTCATCGCGGTCGTCATGCTTGTGCGGCTGCCGCTCAAAAAAGCGCCGAAGATCATCTCCTACGCGCTGTGGGCGGTGGCGGGGTTCCGACTCGTGTGTCCGTTCACGCTGGAAAGTATGTTCAGCCTGTTTCCATTCAAAGCCGCGCCCATCCCGCAGGACATCGCAAGGCAGACGCTTCCGCGCATTGACAGCGGCGTCGCCGTGATTGACCGCGCCGTCAACGCGTCTTTGCCCGCCGCCGCCCCCGCCGCGCGTGCGAACCCGCTGCAAATCTGGCTCACCATCGGCGCCCATGTCTGGCTTTTCGGCATTTTGATCCTGTTGGTCTACAGTTTCGCGTCCATCCTTTTGTTAAAACGCGGGCTTCGTAGCGCAAGCCCCATCGGGGACGACTTGTACGAAGCCGGCCACCTCAAGACGCCCTTTGTCATCGGACTTTTCAGGCCAAAAATTTATATCCCGACGGGGCTTTCGGACGAAGAGCGCCGTTTCATTCTCCTGCACGAGCAAACGCACAT
>JAITDM010000065.1 GCA_031282535.1 Oscillospiraceae bacterium | reverse complement strand
GTCAGACCCGCGATCGCCGCGGATGTCGCCGCCGGGTTGAACAGCACCACGCTGCCGTATTCGGACGTGCCCGCGTACACCACCGCTCTCACGAGGTCGAGGCAATATGTCATCGGCATGAGGCGGTTCAGCACAAGCAGCAGGCCGCTGGAGTTGTGAATCGGGATGATCGCGCCGGAGAGAAACATCTGCGACATGGGGATGAGCATGATCGCCATATTCGCGGCTTTCTTGTTCTTGATCGTGCCGATGAGGAGCATGGCGAACGCGCCCGCCGCGAGGCACATCAGCGGCGACAGCGCGAGTATGGCGAGCAGCCTGCCCGCGCCGAGTTGGATCCCCATGAACAGGCCGACGATCAATGTCCCGACGCTTGAGAGGACCGCCATAAACGCCGAGCCGAGTATCGTGCCGATGACGATGGAATACCGTGAAACCGGCGCGATCATGATCTCCTGTGTGAAGTTGATCTCACGGTCCTCGACGAGCGAGCTCAGCCCCTGCGAGGTCATCATAAACAACATGTTGACGAGCATGCCGATGAGCATAAACGGCCCATAGTCGAAGCCCAGGCCGCCCGCCATATTTTGCGACAGGTTCCCGCCCACCATCACCATCATCACGATGGGCATCGCCAGGCTCATGATGAGTGTGGCGGGCGATTTCAGCGTCAGCAGCAGGCCGCGCGCCACGATTGTGACCACCGCGTTCAGTTCGCGGGCAAAGCCCGATTTGCGGCGCATAAGCGTGGTCTCGCGGGGCGCGTTTCCCGGTGTCAAGGCGCGTTCATTCATGAGGCGGCCCCCCTTTCCGCTTTGTTCAGATATTCGACGTAGGCGTCCTCCAACGTCGGCAGGCAGACCCTGGGCGTCGGGTCAAAGGACAGCGTCCGCTTCAAGTCCTCCGGCGAACAGCAGGCGGCTACCTTGCCGCGGTTGATGATACAGATTTTGTCGACGTTTTCCGCCTCGTCGATGTAGTGCGTCGTGAGGAACACCGTCGTGCCGTTTGCGTGCCGCGCGTGGTTGATGTACTCCCACAGGCTCCGGCGGGACACCGCGTCGAGCCCCTGCGTCGGCTCGTCTAAAAACAGGATTTTCGGCGTGTGGATCAGGCTGCGGATGATCTCCAGCTTGCGCTGCATGCCGCCCGACAGCTTCTTGATCGGTTTGAAAAGCGCGTCCGCGATGCCGACGATGTCCGCGAGTTCCATGACGCGCTCGCGGTAGGCTTTCGGCATCAGCTTGAACGTGGGGCGATACCCGCAGACACCGTACAGGCAGGCGTGAAAGCGGATGTTCTCCTCCGCCGAAAGCTGCGGGTCCAGGCTCGGCTGCTGAAAAATAATCCCGACTTTCTCCCGCACCTCCTTGGCCTGCTTTTCCACGTCGTACCCCGCGATCTTGACGTCGCCCGACGTCTTGGAGAGCGTCGTCGTGAGGATCGAGATGGTCGTCGTCTTGCCCGCGCCGTTTGGGCCGAGGAAGGCGAAAAATTCACCCTCTCCCACCGAAAAGCTGATGCCGTCCACCGCGTTGGTCCGCGCCTTGTCATAACGTTTGACAAGGTTGTGAACGGTGAGGATCTTTGTGTCGTCAGTCATCGTCGTGTCCTCCTTTGCGGGGGTCGCGCCCGCGCCCGCCGGGCCCGTGGTCAAAACCGCCGAAACAGCGGTCAAACCCTCCGCGCCCGGATCTGTCAAACCCGCCAAAACCTCTGCCAAACGGTCTCTCATGCTCCTGAAACATCGCTTTGAACCGCTCGAACACCGCGTCGTCGACGCCGAGCTTGTCCTCGAGCGCGGCGATGACGCGGTCGAGATAGGCGCCGAACGTCGCTTGCTCCGTTTCCGACAGGCAGTCGAAGATGTCGCCAAAGTCCGCCGCCGGTTCGGGCCGCGTCTCGGCTCTGCCCTTGTCGGTCAGCTTGACGAGGATGACGCGTCTGTCTTTTTCAGACGGTTCGCGGATGATGTATCCATTTTTTTCCAATTTTCCCAGAAACTCGTTCATCGACGACACCGCGAGCCCGAGCAAGTAGGCCAAGTCTTTGGTGCTGATGCCGTCTTTCATTTGAAGAGCGGCGAGAATCCGTCCCTGCCCGCGCGTGGCGTCGGCCAGAACGCGGCCGCCGATGTGGTCGCGGAGCTGTTGGTGGTGGTCGCGGATTTGCTGCTTGTGAAGCAGCCACTGGATCCGCGTCAGTTTCTCGTAGAGTTCGCTTTTCATCGCTGTTACCCTCCTGCCTGTCGCCGCCCCGGGGCGGGCGCCAACGTTCTCAACGGTTGTCTGATCATAGTATACACGGTACCGTTTGATTTGTCAACAAGTTTTCTGCCGGTACGGTAAGGTTTTTTCTTCCAATGCCATATGCGCGAAAACGCCACTATATCTTGTTGTTTTGACAAGACATAGTGGCGTATGTTGTGTCTGTCGGGGTCAGTCGGCTACGTAGACGACGCGGCCGCCGAGGATGGTCTTCTCCACCCGGGTGTCCTTGATGTCCTCGGTGGGGCAGGAGAGGATGTCGCGGTCGATGAGCGTCATGTCCGCGTGGCAGCCGGGTGCGAGCGCGCCCTGCACCGTGTCGTCGTGGGAGAAGTAGGCGGAGTTTTTCGTCCACATGATGAGGGCCTGCCGCGGCGTGATCCGGTATGTTTCGCCCCAGACGATGCCGTCGGAGTCTTGGCGGCTGATGGCCGCGTACATGCCGAGGAAAGGGCTGCACGGGACCACCGGGTGGTCGGTGCTGCCGCCGACGACGAGCCCTCTGTCGAAGAACAGTTTGGCCGCCATGTTGATCGTCGCCTGGTCCTCGTGCAGGATCCCGTTTTCGCCCATCAGGTGGAAGATGGACGGCTGCGTCGTGTTGCTGATGTTCAGCCGCGCCATGATGTCCATCTGATCCTCGTGCGGGTAGGGCATGTGGATGAGGTAGTTGCGGTTCTCGGCGATGGGGCCGTGCTCCTTGTCGGCGGCGTCGAAGGCGGCCAGGGCGATGTCCGCGGCTTTGTCCCCGATCGTGTGTACGCCCACCTGCCAGTGGTAGGCGGCGCCCTTCACCGCGATGGCGCGCATCTCCTCCGGCGTGATCGTCGTGAAGCCGCTGGTCTCCGGCATGTGTTTGTAGGGTCTGCGCATGCAGGCCGTCCCGGTCGCGGGAATGCCGTCCAGCGTGACTTTGATCCCGTTGAGCTTCACCATGTCGTTGCCGAAGCCCGTGACGGCCACCATCTCGTCCAGGCGGCGCAGGTGGTAGGGCACGTCGCCGACCGCCGTGTCCAGGTAAAACATGAACCGGGCGCGGTAGGAGAGCCGGCCATGCTTCAGGGCCTGGAGATAGGCGCGCATCTGGTCAAACGACAGGTTGGCGTCGATGACGCTGGTGATGCCGTTTTGGTTCAGCAGGCGGCCGATGTTCTCGATGGCCTGGATGTGCTGCGCCTCGGTGAGCGGGGGGATCACGCTCTGCACAAGGCCCATGGCCGAGTTTTCGTACAGGATGCCGTTGGGCTCGCCGGTCTCGTCGCGCCCGATCGTGCCGCTCTCCGGGTCCGGCGTGTCCCGCGTGATGCCGGCGAGCGCCAGCGCCTTCGAGTTCACGCAGGCCACATGGAAACAGGTGCGCATGAAGAACATCGGGTGCTCCGCAGAGATCTTGTCCAGATCGTGGCGGGTGGGGATGGCCCGTTTTCCCAGAGCAGTTCGTTCCAATACTGCCCCTGGATGAACTGGCCGGCCGGCGTGGCGGCGGCCCGCCGGGCGATCTGGTCAAACATGGCCTGTGCGGAGGGTACGTCGCGCAGGTCGATGTTCAGCATCCCCTCGCCGGAGAATTGGGCGTGCATGTGCGAGTCCACGAGGCCCGGCAGCAGCACATGGCCCTGCGCGTCGATGACGTCGGTGTCGGGGCCGATCCAGGCGCCGCCGTCGCCCGGGCCGACGGCGATGATGGTCTTGTCCTTGACGGCCACATAGCCGTCGTCGTAGGTGGCAAAGTCCGTCCGGCCCCGCCGGATCTCCTCGATCGGCAGGTCCACCGTGTGGATCCGCGCGTGGTGCACCACCAGATCCGCGTGGGGGCTCCATGGTTTGGAAGATGACATATCCGTATGCACTCCTTTGATAGTTGATAGTAGGTTGATAGTTGTTGGTTGTTAGTAGTCAGTCAGTTGATTATGCGATGGCGTCGTTGGAGTTGGCGGCGGCCTGGGCGGCGCTCTTCCGCCGCAGCAGCATGAGGACGCCCATCAGCAGCAGCGCGGCGACGGCGACGGCGGTCATCAGGATGGTGGCGAGGCGCCATCCGCCCCGATCGACCATCGACAAAACCAGCGGGGTGGAGGCGAAGATGCCGATGTAATAGAGCAGGTTGACAAACGACATGGTGTAGCCAATGTAGCGCGGGGATTTGGCGAGCTGCGGGGCGACGCAGAGGTTGGCGGTGAGCGCGAACCCGCCGATGAACAGGGAGCTGGCGCCCGCGTGCAGCACATAGGTGGCGGGCCCCAGCAGCAGGTTGGCCGAGCAGGTGACGATGGCGCCGACGCACCCCACGAGGGCGATCAGGTACGGGCGCCGGGTCCGGTTCACGAGCCACCCGCCGATGATACAGGCCGGCACGCCGAAGATGCCGTTTAAGCTGTTGTAGAAGTTTGCCGTCTCGGCGCTGACCCCGTACACGCCCGAGAAGAGCTGCGGGTAGGTGGCGATATAGGAATACAGCAGGAACGCGATGCAGAGGTGGCACAGCGCGAGGATCCAGACGGGCGGATTCTTCGCCGCCTGGAGAAGGGAGGGGCGCTGTTCCTCCCCGGCCGCGGCCGGCGCCGGCGCCGGGACGGACATGAGGCCCAACACGAGGAAGAAGGAGACGAACCCCAGCGCGCTGACCAGCCACCACATGGCCCGGGGGCCGTAATTTTCTGTGACGGGCAGGCCGATGTTCATGGCGACGAACGAGCCGATGGCTGCGAAGGTGGTAAAGATGCCGGTGGCGGTGCCGGCGCCTCCGTCGGCGAACCAGATGTTGATCATCACGAGGCCCACCATGATGACCAGCGCGAAGGCGATGCCTTCGACGATCCGGCTGACGAGCAGCAGCGCGAACCCGCCGCTCAGTGCGCCGAGCACATTGCCGGCCGTCAGTGCGGCAAGCAGCAGGAGCAGCAGGTTTTTGGGACCGGTCCGGCTGAGGATGGCGCCGCCGGGGATGGCCAGAATGATCCCGGCCAGCGTGAAGACGGACATGAGCAGTGGGAACTGTTCCACCCGGTCCGCGATCGGGACGATCTTGAGCTGCCCCAGCGAGACCGCGAAGGACGACAGGTAGAGGATAAAGAGCATGAACCATTTGTTGGGCTTTTTCATACAAACTCCTTTCCGCCCCGCCGAAAACCGCGGCGGGACCCGTGCAATGAGGATGGTGGCGGACGTCAAACAGAAAAGCCGGGCCGCGGCGGGGGCAGCGCAGGGAACGAGCAGACTGGAATTTTAAGGAAAATCAAAAAAGGCACAAAGATGTGCGCCCAAGGTGACACATCTTTGTGCCTTCTGCGGCAAATGTAACATGCTTCCATCTATAAAAATAGGAAAAAACGGAACACAGCCCCAAAAACCGACGCGCCACAATACTAAAAAAGTGCTTGACAAGGCGGGTGGAGTTTGTTACAATGATTGCGTGATCACTCAACTGTTCAACTGAGGAGGTGCGGAGAGATGACGACCCAAGCGGTGGAGTTCGACCGCTGTGACTGCAACGCCATTCACGAGGAGGTGATTGCGGCCGTGCGGGAGAAGATGCCTGACGAGGATATATTGATGGACCTGGCGGACCTATTTAAGGTGTTCAGCGACTCCACCCGCGTCAGGATTCTCTGCGCCCTGCAACACTCCGAGATGTGCGTCTGCGACATAGCCGTGCTGCTCGGCATGACGAAATCGGCCGTTTCGCACCAGCTGCGCCAGCTGCGGCAGACACGGCTCGTCAGGAACCGGAAAGACGGCAAAGTGGTCTACTACACGCTGGACGACGAACACGTCGGCAACGTCTTCGCGCAGGGCCTGCTGCACGTCTGCGAGACTTAGGGGCTGTCAAAAGGGTCACTTGCGAATGCTTGCTTGTCTTTTTGACGCAATACTTTGTCGTCCTCCCTTGCAAGGCACCAAGCCTTGCGGCGGTCGCCCTCCGCGTCTTGCGCCCAAAATCCGGCGCAATCTCTTCGCAAGTGACCCTTTGACAGCCCTTAGGGATTGTCAAAAGCGCAAAAAATGTACGCCAATGATTGAATAAACTCTCAACTGTTCAACAATGGAAGGGGGAACCCGCTGTGACGAGGACATACCTGCTCGACGGGCTGTGCTGCCCGAACTGCGCGGCCAAGATTGAGCGCCACGCCGCCAAACTGGAGGGCGTGCAGTCCGCGGCCGTCGATGTGATGGCGCAAAAGCTGACGCTCACCGCCGACGACAAATCGCATCTGCCCGTGCTTTTGGAGAAGATCACCCAAATCGCGGCGCAGGTGGAGCCGGACATCAAGGTGTCGCCGTTTGAGGAGAGCGAACCGGCGGCGCAAAACGCGGAGAGCGAAACACGCGCATCGGCGCTGCCCAAAATACGGATGGCCGTCGGCGCGTTCGCGATCGGGGAATACCCGGAGGGCGTGGCGGTCATGCTGTTCTACCAGGTCGGCGAGGCGTTTCAGGCGTATGCCGTGGGCAGAAGCCGCCGGTCGATCGTCGCGCTGATGGACATTCGCCCCGACTTCGCCAATCTCAAGACCGGCGGCGGGGTGAGGCGCGTTGCGCCGGACGAAGTCCGCGTCGGCGAGCGTATCGTCGTCAAACCCGGCGAGAAGATCCCGCTCGACGGCGTGGTGACGGAGGGGCGCTCCGCGCTGGACATGTCCGCGCTGACGGGCGAATCGCTCCCTCGCGACGTCGAACCCGGCGCGGAGGTGCTGTCCGGCTCGATCAACAAAAACGGCCTGCTCACGGTGGAGGTGACAAAACGGTTCGGCGAATCCACGGTTTCCAAAATCCTCGCCCTCGTGCAGAGCGCCAGCAGCGCGAAAGCGCCCGTCGAGAACTTCATCACCAAGTTTGCGCGTTACTACACCCCCGCCGTCGTGTGCGCGGCGGCGGCGCTGGCGGTCGTCCCCCCGCTCGCGCTGGGCGGCGGCTTTGCCGACTGGCTGCACCGCGCCCTGGTGTTCCTCGTCGTGTCCTGCCCGTGCGCGCTGGTGATCTCCATTCCGCTCAGTTTCTTCGGCGGCATCGGCGGCGCGTCGCGCAACGGGATCCTCGTCAAAGGGAGCCATTACCTCGACGCGCTCCACGACGTCGATACGGTCGTGTTTGACAAGACGGGTACGCTGACAAAGGGCGTGTTCGCGGTCACGGAGGTCCTGCCCGCGAACGGCT
>JAITDM010000022.1 GCA_031282535.1 Oscillospiraceae bacterium | reverse complement strand
CCCAGCTCTGGTGGCCCTACCTCTCGGGCGACCAGCCCCTCTACACCGTCGACTACCAGTTCAGCGTGGGCGCCGCCGTCAGCGACGGCCTGCACCACCGCTTCGGCATCCGGGAGATCGGCGCGGAGGTCAACGTGTCGCCCTACGCCAACCAAAACAGCGCGTCGATCAGCAACAACAGCTTGGCCAACATGCTGCAGATCTACGTAAACCACAGGCCCGTCCTGCTGAAGGGCGGCGGGTACTGCGCCTCCGACCTGTTCCTGCGCCACTCGGCCGCCGCCAACCAGGCGGTGGTGGACTATGTCAAGTACATGGGCATGAACATGATCCGCGACGAGGGCAAGTTCTTCGACAACGATCTGTTGGACCTGCTCGACGAGAACGGGATTTTGCTGATGACGGGCTGGTGCTGCTGCGACCGCTGGCAGAGCCCCGGGTCGTGGTCGAAGGCCGAGCGTTTCGTCGCCTTTGAGTCCCTCTACGCGCAGCTGCGCAACGCGCGCAGCCACGCCTCGATGTTCATCTGGTTCAACGGCAGCGACGACCCGCCCAGCATCAGCAGCACGGGGATCAACGGCAAGCAGATCGAGCAGAAGTACATGGAGATTGAGGCGCAGCTCCGGTGGTTCGACATCGGCGCCGTCGCCTCCAGCGGGTCCGCCAAAGTCGCGACGCTCACGAACGTGACCGGCGGCATGCACATGGACGCCACGTACGACACCCAGACCCCGACCTGGTACTACTTCGACCGCCAGGGCGACTACGGGTTCGTCTCCGAGGGCGGCGGCGGCGCCAGCATCCCGGTGCTGGAGACGATGCGCCGGATCCTGCCGGAGGCCAATCTCTGGCCGTACAACACGGGGGCCAATTACAACGTCTGGAACTACCACGTCACGCGCGGCGGTTTCTCCAATCTCGGCAACATTGTCACGTTCATCGACGGCTCCTACGGTGCCTCCGGCAATCTGGAGGAGTTCCTGGCCCGGGCCCAGGTGTACCAGTACGACGTGCAGCGGGCCCAGTACGAGGCGCTGAACATGAATCGCTACAAGAACACCTCGGGTATGATCAACTGGATGCTGAACAACGCCTGGCCCATCATGTTCTGGAACCAGTTCGACTACTACATGAACCCGAATGGCACCACCTTCGGCGCCCGCAAGGGCAACGAGCCGGTGCACATCATGTACGACATGTACCACAAGCAGGTGTCCGTCGTCAACAACACCCTGGAGGCCGTGCCCGGCGCCGTCGCCACGCTGTCGGTCTACGACATCGAGGGGAACCTGATCAGCAAACCGCTGGAGAGGCGGATCGACATCCGCCCGGACGGCGCCTCCGCGCCGGTGAACTACGCCACTTCGGGCAGCAACCGTTTCGGCCCGCAGCAGGTGGGCCTGCGCCTGAAGGACGACGGCAGCTATGAAAAATACACGATCAATTACTACGGCGTGATCAAAGAGGCCTACGGCGTCACAGACCTGTGGAGCTACGACGACATCCAGGGCGCTCTGGTGCGGCCCACCTCCGACGTGTACTTCCTCCGCCTTGAGCTGAAGGACGCCGACGGCCGGGTGATCAGCTACAACTCCTACGCCGAGCCGATGCGCAATGACATCGCCGGCGCCCAGCACAGCTGGAACCGGTCCGCCACCTATCAGGTGCCCGACATGACGCAGCTGAACCAGCTGCCGCCGGTCAGCTTACAGGTCGTCCAGACCGGTACCCGGACGGAGGGCGGCCGGGTGATTCAGACGCTGGCCGTCACGAACCCCGAGGGCGCCATCGCCTACGCCGTAGAGCTCAAGGCCTATCAGGACGCCGGCAAGAAGACGCTCGTGGCCCCGGTGATCTATGAGGACAACCTGTTCACGCTCTTCCCGGGCGAGACGCGCACCATCGAAGTCAGCCACTATGCGACCGACCTCGCCGGCGACGCCGTTATCCAGGTCAGCTGCTACAACAACGCCGTCGCCCCGGCGGTCAAGAGCGACCGGGCCGCGGCCAACATCTACGGGGCGGTGCCCGCGGGCGGCTCCAACAACCTCGCCCGCGGACGGACCGTCACCGGCGGTACGAACAATCCGGGGAACGCGACGGCCATCGCGACGGGCGGACAGACCAATGCCAACAACGGCAAGACCTTCATCGACTCCAACATCAACACGGTCGCGACGATCAGTTCAGGCGCCGCCGTGGTGCTGGATCTGGGCAGCGTGCAGGCGTTTGACCGGATCATGCTCCGCTGGAACGCCGCGTCGGGCAACAACATGCTCCGCGGCCGGCCCGACCGCGTCAAAATCGAGATCACAAACCAAAGTGGCAATAACGCGGAATACACGACGATCGCGGAGTACGACAACACGGCGGGCAGCTCCGTGATGACGAACATCGTGCTGGACAGGACCTACGAGGCCCGCTACATCCGCGTCACGCCGACCGGCCTGGCGGCCGCCGCGCCCGCGGTGGGGGTCGTGTCCGGGCTGTCGAACAGCGGTCCGAGCGCCGCCGCCGCCCCCACGGCCTTCAACCTGTCGGCCATCGAAGTCTACGCCTTCCGGCCGTCCGTGTTCCTGGACATCCGGGGCGAGGGGAGCGTCACGGCGGGCGGCGTCGCCTATGACAGACACCGCACGGCCAACCAGCGGCTCATCCCGCTGCGCGGCGGCGCCCTCAGCCTGGCGGTGGACGGCGAGGCGCCTCTCATCTTCCGCGACGGGCAGGACATCACGGCCCAGCTCGCCGGCGGGCAGCTCGCGCTGACGGACGTCGGGGCGGACACGACCATTCGTGTGGTCTTTGCGCCCGGCTCGCTGGATGTCAGCGTGGAGAACGGCGTGATCAAGACCTCCACCCTCATTTTGAACCGGACGGACGCCGCGAAAGTGTACCTGCCGATTGTCGCGGCCTATGACGACAAGGATCGTCTGGTGAGCCTCAAGGCGCAGGCGGTGACGGCGCCCGTGGGGCTCTCCGAGACCACCGTGAGCCTGCCGCTCAGCGAGGCGCCCGGCGCGGTTTCCTTCAAGGTCTTCTTGTGGGACGGCCTCTCCTACGTCCCGGCTCTCCCC
>JAITDM010000012.1 GCA_031282535.1 Oscillospiraceae bacterium | reverse complement strand
TACCCGGCGTTTTGAAGGCCATCCAGGAAGGGTACGCCGCCGGAGCCGACGCCGATTGTAATCAGTTTGCCGTCGTCGTGGACGCCCGGATGATTCTTGTACTCGTTCGCCGCCGCAATGGCGAGAGGCCCACGGGAGGCGGGCACCGGCGAGCCGTCCGACAGCAGGATCATGTACTTCACGGAGCCGGGGTTGTATACCGTGGGCGGACTCGCGGGCGTATAGTACTCCACCGTCTCCGCCGGGTGGTAGAGCTCGTAGTGCGCGGCCACAATCGGCACATCCATATGGGTGCCGCCGGTTTCCTCCGCGGTCCGATACAATTGCAGCACCTGCAAAATCGTATTCAGATTGGTCTCCTGCGTAACGCCCTCAACGCGGATCGGGATCAGACGCGACTCAAAACGCGTTTTCTCAGTACTGGAAAAGAAGATCACACCCACACGGATGGTCCCGGTGAGGTTTGCTCCGCTCGCCAGTGTGTTCATCATCTGCGTCCCGGCCGTGGCAATGGTATTTCGTTGGGCCGTCGAGAGAGACGTGGACCTGTCGAGCAGCAGCATGATGTCCACATCCACCGGGCTCGTCCCCGTCTCGGAGTCGATCTCCAGCGTGACCTCCCATGTGTCGGCGGAAACCCGCTGGACCGTCTTGCTGAGCCCGGCGTCCGGCGCCAGCGTGGCGTCCGGCCGATAGTATATCACGGCCTCGTTGGCGCCCTCGCCAATGAGCAGACCCAGGCCCTGGTCGGGCAGACGGCGGTAACTGCCGACGCGCTCGGCGTAATAGGGCACCGTGGTCCCCACCATGGCCTTGCCCCTCTGTACCGGGGCGTAGCCCTCGGGGAACGCCCCCTCCGCAGGACTCTCCTCCCCCGTGTCGGGGTTCTTAATTCTGTACGTGATAGCATAGGGCCGGAAATCAAGGCAGCCCACCACCTTGCGGCCCGTGAACGTGAAGTTGGTGGCGTCGATGGGCTGCGCACTGTTGAAGTAGTTGCTGGCCGAAACAGACCCAAACGAGCCGTTCGCGCCGTTCGCGCGGCCTGTCAGCGTGTAGGGGTCCTGATTCTCATTTTCGAACAACGCCGTCGGCGTGCCATAGGCCACGCTCGTCTCGGGCACAGTGGCCGCGGGCGCCACCGCCCATGTGGTGATATTTTTTCCCGTAAATGAGAGGTTCATGGCGTTTGTAAACCTGACGGCGCCCGCGCTCGCGCTCGTACTTGTGCTGCTGTTGTAGATCAGCACCTTGCGCGGATTGCTGATCGTGACGTTGCCGCGGGCGTAAAGCACCGGATATGTGCTGGTGCCGTTGTTCTCGGCCACCACCACAAACGTGGCGCCGTCCAGCACCGTGAGGGTCCCCGTCACATTCACCAGGCCGGCGCTCTCCTCGATGGTCCCGGATGTGCGTACGTCGAAGACGCCGTTCTCACCCACGGAGAGGGCGGTAAAGCCCTGCGTCGAGAAGCGCCGGTTCCCGCGGTAGGTAAAGGAGGCGTTTCTCTCTACAATGAAGGACGACGCCGTATTGGCAAAACGGCTGCTCGCACGTTTCTCATTAATAAGAACATCTGTCGCATAGGACGCGCCCGCCGGCGCCTCCTGCACCAGGAACGACTCTATGGCGTCGAACATGGCGTCTGTTGTGCTGCCGATATTTTCTCTGGCGATCGACACCTGGCCGACGAAGACGACGCCGGTGCCTCTCTCCACCACTTCCTGGGTCGTAGCCGCGCCCGCAGGCCGGGTCATGCTGATTGCGACCGGCGCGCGGGTCCCGTCAAAGACGACGCTGCGGTTGGCCGGCGAGTCGGAAGCGAACTCCACCAGCTGCGGCCCCGTGAAGGTCAGGCCGTCGAAGACCGCCGTGAACCCGGCGCGGGTGCCCGTGACATACAGGAGACCATTGCTGCTGAAGTGCGCCGGCACGTTCCAGTCGCGGTAGGTGATCTTGGCAAGGTTCGTGGACCCGGATGTGACCTGTATCACACCGTTGCCTATCTGGCTGCTGCTGAAGCGGTAATTCTTAGCGTTGAGAACCAGCTCCGTGCTGGTGCGGTTCGCGGCGATCGTGATCAGCGCCGTGCTGGTAGTCGCGGGGGCGGTGAGATCCGCGCCGAACTCAATGTATGAGAACGCGGTGCTCTGCATGGCCTCTTTCAGGGCCGCGTATGTGTAGACGATCACCGACTGTCCGGTGACCGCTGGGTTGTCGGCGTGTACGACGGCCTCCCGGCCGTTCCAGCCGGAGGTCGGCGCGTTCATATAGAAATTGACCGAACCGTTCAATACGTCGCTCACGGGCACGGACGCCGCGGGCGCCGCGCCGGCGGGGCTCGTGTTCAGCGCCCAACTGGCGCTGATGCCGGCGGCATAAAAATAGTCGGAGACATTGATGGTCGTGAGTGAGGAGAGCTCACTGCTCGTCAACGTCTTCGTGTAGGCCACCGCGTTCCCGCTCACGTTGCGGTAGATGTTGACCGTCACCGTGTCGCCCGGGGCGAGGTGCAGCAGGTTCGCCGGCGCGAAGTAGAACGCGAGCTCCTTGTTCTCATCGTAGAGAAGCTCATAGACGCCGAGCACCGTGCCGGACCGCCCGTCGTCCACCTCGTAGCCAAGCAGACTGTACTCCGTCTCCGGGTCGAGGGCTTTCACATTGACCGACTCGGCCGCGCCCCGCGCGCCCGTCAGCGTCTTGGTGAAAACCAGGGTGTCTTCCAGCGCGCCGGTTTCTTCATTTTGAGAAGTTATGTACCAGCGGGCCGTGACTGTCACCGTGTCGGCCGGCGCCTCGTCTTCGGCGGGCTCTGCCGCCTCGACAGGCTCCGTCTCGCTCTCGGCGGGCGCCGTCTCGCTTTCGGCGGGTTCTGTCTTATCTTCGACAGGCTCTGCCTTATCTTCGACAGGCTCCGTCTCGGCCGTGCCTTCGGCCGCCTCGCCGCCCTCGGTACCTTCCGTACCCTCGGCAGGCGCGGCGTCGTCCCCGGCAGGGGCCTGGCTCTCGCCGCCCTCGGCGCTGTCGGCGCTCTCGGGGGGCGTCTGGTCCTTTTCTTCCGGACTGTCTTCTCCGGACTGTGTCGCGCCCGCGTCCGCCCCGACGTCTGTCCCGTCGGAAAGAATCTCCGACCCGGACCCGTCGGGAGCCGCCAACGCCACCTGGGCCAGCGGGGTCGCAAAGAAGGAAAGAATCATGACAAAGGCCATGACCCACGCCGTCAGTTTCCTTGCACGCCCAAAGCTCGTATTCCGGTTACCCATCTGAACTCACGCTCCTCATGCTTTTAACCCTACGCCTGCCTTATAAAAGCGGCGGACGTATTCGTTAATTTTGGGAATTCTCTTTCTTTACGTGACAACACGCACGCGGTCCCTCTTCGGACCAGCGCGCTTTTTCACGCGCACATTGTATCAGAGTCTTTGCCGTTTGTAAATATTTTTCTGCGGTATTTTCTTATCTTTTTTTTGCACTTTATCACGATATCCCGACTGGCCCCCTGGCCAATCGGCTTTTGCCGGTGCCCCCCCTGGGGCTCAAATCGCCTCTGCTGCAAAGGTTCAGTGTCTTTTTGGAAACTTATACATCGCGCCGGGAACCTGTTTCTGAGTCCCTTATCACCCGTTGCGAACCCCTCGCCCCAGGTGATAAACTTATTATAACCTCCATTCACGCGGTTTTCCACTACCCATATGGGCTGTTTTGAAACTTTTTCGCTGCATTTATGCCACTTTTACCCACTTTTTGCCCAATATGTCCCTCATTTTACCGCTTTCTTCCTCATCCTAAAGGCCGCGGCGGCCCCCGAACGGCCCCGACCAAGCGCCGTCGTCCGCCTCCGTCGGGTATGTATATATTTGCCATTTTTGGTGGTTTTTTCTGCATTCTCATTTTTGACAACACCTTTACCCTGCCTATATTACCCATTTTTTACCATTTTCGGCCCACAGACGGCCGCCTTCCCCGCGGGTCGCGGCGGCGTCTTTTTCGACTTCCATTTATTGGTTCTTCCACGCGGGAATTTTTGCCTCTCCCAAACGGCCTCCGCGCCCCCTCTTTGGGGCCGGCCAACCGCCAAAGGGCCCCGCGGTGTAAAGTGTTTTTACTTGTCATTTTTCCGCCCCCCCGCGCCCCCCTCCGCCCGCCGCGCGGGCGCCGCGCAGACGCGCCAAAAGTGGTCCCGCCACGAAACCCCTTTGATCTTCCACTTTTTGGTTCCTTCGGATTGGAAATTTTGCCCTTATTTCCCGGGAAACCCGCACACCCCTGCTCCCCTTCCCCGACTCTTTTTGACCTTTTTCGCCGGGGGGAGGTGTGAGGGGGGAGGGCTTTACAGGGCGAGTTGAGAATCCATAATTGGGGAACGACGACCTTTGGTAATGGAGAATGGAGAATTGAGAATGGAGAATTGTTTCCTATTTTTGGTGTGTCCGCTGTGGGGCGGCGGTGGCAATTGAGCCGGCCCGCCCGGTGTCTGTGTGAAGTGGATGCATCCGTAGGGGGCGGTTTTGGGGTATACCTTATTATATATATATACGCCGCGGTTGAGGAATGGAGAATTGAGAGTTGAGAAAGGAGAATTGTTTCTGGTTTTTAGGATGACGGATGAGCGCGTCCAATGCCTCCCCTACGAGGGGAGGTGCCCTCGTAGAGGGCGAAGGGGTTCCCGTCCCCAATTATGAATTATGAATTTCACCTCTGGGGCTTTCGACAAAAACAAATTTGTGATATACTTATCGGACCGGGTCCTTTACGGCGGGACGCCGAGGGCGGCGTCCCCTACAACGGGGGTGTCTTTGAGATGAGCGTGGTGCGGGATATCGGACTCGCTGAGGCGGGGCGGCAAAAGATCCTTTGGGCTAGCTCCTTTATGCCCGTGCTGGCCGGGCTGAGAGAAGAGTTTCAGCACAATAAGCCTTTCTCTGATTTGAGAATTTCGCTGTCGATTCATTTGGAGGCGAAGACTGCCTGCTTCGCGCTGGCGCTGCGCGACGGCGGGGCGGCGGTGGCCGTCACCGGCTGTAACCCGCTCTCTACTCAGGACGACGTGGCCGCCGGACTCTGCGCCGAGGGCGTCGATGTGTTCGCGCTGTGGAACGCCAGCCCGGAGACCTACGAGGAACACCTGGCCGGGGTGCTGGCCTGTAAGCCCCACCTCGCTTTGGACGACGGCGGCGACTTGACCGCCCTCCTCCACGGGGCCTGCGCCAACCGCGGCGATAGCCTCATCGGCCTCACCGAAGAGACGACGACCGGCGTGCACCGCGCCCGCGCCCGGGCCGGGGCCGGCCAGCTCCGCTTCCCCCTGCTCGCCGTGAACGACGCCGACTGTAAACACCTCTTCGACAACCGCTACGGCACCGGCCAGTCCACCTGGGCCGCCATCCTCCACACCACCAACGTGCAGGTCTCGGGCAAAGTCGTCGTCGTGGCCGGCTACGGCTGGTGCGGACGCGGCGTGGCCAGACGGGCCGCCGGGCTGGGCGCGCGGGTCGTCGTCACCGAGATCAACCCCGTCAAAGCCATCGAAGCCGCCATGGACGGTTTCTCAGTTATGACAATGGACGAGGCCGCCCCCTACGGCGACTTCTTCATCACCGTCACGGGCTGCCGCCGGGTGATCACGGCGCGCCATATGGCGCGCATGAAGGACGGCGCGATCTTGGCCAACGCCGGCCACTTCGACGTGGAGATCGACCTAGTTGACCTGGCCGCCCTGGCCGCGCGGCGCGAGACCCGGCGGGCGGGCGTCACCGGGTACTTTCTCCCGGACGGACGCGTGCTGAACCTGCTGGCCGAGGGGCGGCTCGTGAACCTCGCCGCCGGCGACGGCCACCCCGCCGAGATCATGGACATGAGCTTCTCGGTGCAGGCACTGGCCCTGCGCCACCTGGCCCGGTACGGCCGCACACTGGCCCCCGGCGTCTACCCCGTCCCCCGCGCGGTGGACGAGGAGGTGGCCGCCCGTAAGCTGCGCGCCTCCGGCCTCTCCATCGATACGCTGACACCGGAGCAAAAAACCTATCTGGAACAGTTTTGACAGTTTCTTATATTTGAGAAGCTGTCGCATCCAACGAGGAGGGTTTTCACATATGAGACACCGGATCTTCACCTCGGAGTCGGTCACGGAGGGCCACCCGGACAAGGTGTGCGACCAGATCTCCGACGCGATCTTGGACGCGATTTTGGCGCAGGACCCCATGGCGCGCGTGGCCTGCGAGGCCATCGTCACCACCGGCATGGCGCTGGTGATGGGGGAGATCTCCACAAGCTGCTACGTGGACATCCCGGCGGTCGTGCGCCGGACCATCCAGCGGGTCGGGTACGACCGCGCGGAGCTCGGCTTTCACCACCAGACCTGCGCCGTCCTCACCTCGATCGACGAACAGAGCCCCGACATCGCGATGGGCGTGGACGACGCCCTCGACGGCCGGGACTCCGCGGACGGCGACGACCGCACCGGCGCCGGGGACCAGGGGATGATGTTCGGCTTCGCCTGCGACGAGACCCCCGAGCTGATGCCGGCGCCCATCGCGCTGTCGCACGCGCTCACGCGGCGGCTGGCCGAGGCGCGGCGCAGCGGGGCGCTCCCCTTTCTGCGCCCCGACGGCAAGAGCCAGGTGAGCGTCGTCTACGACGATGCGGGCCGCGTGGCCCGCGTCGACTCTGTCGTCGTCTCTACCCAGCACGACGACGTCGGCATCGACGCCGTGCGCGAAGGGGTCATGGAGGCCGTGATCCGGCCCGTCGTCCCGGCGGCCTTTCTCGATCGTGAGACAAAGATCTTCATAAACCCCACCGGGCGCTTTGTCGTGGGCGGCCCGCAGGGCGACTCGGGCCTCACCGGCCGCAAGATCATCGTGGACACCTACGGCGGGTACGCCCGCCACGGCGGCGGCAGCTTTTCCGGCAAGGACCCGACCAAGGTGGACAGGAGCGCCTCGTACATGGCCCGCTACGCCGCGAAGAACCTGGTGGCCGCCGGCCTCGCGCGCCGCTGCGAGATCGAGGTGGCCTACGCCATCGGCGTGGCGCACCCTGTCTCCATCCTCGTCGACACCTTCGGCACCGGCGCGGCGGACGATCAGACCCTGTCCGCGCTCATCGCGCGGCACTTCGACTTCCGCCCGGCGCGGATCATCAAGACGCTGGACCTGCGCCGGCCGATCTACAGTGCGACGGCGGCCTACGGCCACTTCGGCCGCGCCGACCTCGACCTGCCCTGGGAGCGGACCGACCTGGCGGAGCGCCTGCGCGCCGACCTCTAGTAGTGGGTTGCAGGGCAACCTACGTTTAGCACCTTGTCGCCGCGAAGCGGCAACAAAAACAGGCATTTGGGTTGTGGGTTGCAGGGCAACCCACGTTAGACTCTATTCGGGAGGGACATGCCATGGAACATATCTGCGTGGTGGGGCTCGGCTACATCGGCCTGCCCACCGCCGTCACCCTGACGCTGGGCGGCTTTTCCGTGTGCGGCGCGGACATACAGCCCGCCGTCGTCGAGACGCTGCGCGCGGGGCGCGCGCCCGTCGCCGAACCCGGCCTCGACGAGGCGCTGGCGGCGGCGCTCGCCTCCGGGCGGCTGACGTTCACCTGCGAGACGCCCGAGGCCGACGCCTTCATCATCACGGTGCAGACGCCGCACCTCACGCAAAGCGACGGCGTGCGGTGCGCCGACCTGCGCTTTGTGGAATCGGCCGCGCGCGACGTGGCCGCGCGGCTGAAGCCCGGCAACCTCGTCGTGCTGGAGTCCACCGTGCCGCCCGGCACCTGCCGCCGGCTGGAGGCCTGGCTCGCCGCGGGCTCGGGCCTCGCCGAGGACGAATTTCACGTGGCCCACTGCCCCGAACGGGTCATCCCCGGCCGCATCTTGCGGGAGCTGGCAGAAAACGACCGCATCGTCGGCGCGCGCACCGAGGCCGCCGCGCACCTGGCCTGCGGCCTCTACCGCCGCGTGGCCACCGGGGGCCGCCTCCGCGTGACCGACGACATCACGGCCGAGATGTGCAAGCTGGTGGAAAACACGTTCAGGGACGTGAACATCGCCTACGCCAACGAGCTGTCGCGGGTGGCGGAGAGGCTCGGCATCGACGTGTTCCGGCTCATCGAGCTGGCCAACTGCCACCCCCGGGTGAACATCCTCTCCCCCGGCGTGGGCGTGGGCGGGCACTGCATCGCGGTGGACCCGTGGTTCATCCACGGCCTCTTCCCCGACGACACGCCGCTCATCGCCGCGGCCCGGCACGTCAACGACCAAAAGCCCCTGCTCGTGGCCGACGCCGTGCAGCGCCGGCTCGCCCCCGGCGCGCGCGTGTGCGTGCTGGGCCTCGCCTACAAGCCGGACATCGACGACCTGCGGGAGTCTCCGTCTCTCGCGCTGTGCCGCGCGCTGCGGGCCCGGGGCGTCCCGGTCGCGGCCTGCGAGCCGTACGCGGCGGCGGCGGCCGTGGACGACTTTGACAACGTGCCGCTCGACGCGGCGCTGTCGTATGACTTTCTCGTACTGGCCGTCGGCCACACGCTGTTTAAGGAGCGCCGCGCCGACATCGCCGCCCGGCCGCATTACGACTGCACGGGGGTTCTTTCAGATAACAGTTGACAGTGATACTCGCCGGTAGGGCGGTTTCTCCGAAACCGCCGCCCGGACGGCTCTTCGATCCGTCCCTACCGATCTATGACAACAGGAGCGTGATTGGATGAATGAAGAGATTCGCCAGATGGCCGCGCGGATTCGGGAACTGCGGGAGATCTGCGGGTTCTCGGCCGCGGAATTGGCCGCGGAGCTGAACGTGCCGGAGACGGTGTACACGGCGTATGAGACCAGCGGCGAGGATGTGCCGATCTCGGTGCTCTACCACCTCGCGCACCGCTTCGGCGTTGACCTGAACGAACTGCTGATCGGGGCCGCGCCCCACCTCGCCACCTTCTCGGTCGTCCGGCGGGGGGAGGGCATGAGCGTCGACCGCTACCCGGGCTACCGCTTCCACAGCCTGGCCCACACGTTCAAGCGCAAGATGATGGAGCCCCTGCTCGTGACCGTCGACGCCGAGGACAAGGACCCGGCGCTCGTCACGCACGCCGGGCAGGAGTTCAACTTTATCCTCGAAGGGGTCGTCGAGCTCATCTTCGCGGACAAGCGCATCCGTCTCACACCGGGGGACAGCGTGTATTTCGACCCCTCGCACCCCCACGGCCAGCGCGCCGTCGGCGGCCGGGCCCGCTTTTTGACCGTCATATCTGAATAGTTTTTTGTTGCCGCTTCGCGGCAACAAAATACAAGCATTTGGTTTGTAGGTTGCAGGTGCAACCCACGTTAGTATTTGCTGCCGCGAAGCGGCGGCAAAAAACAAGCATTTGGTTTGTAGGTTGCAGGTGCAACCCACGTTAGTATTTGCTGCCGCGAAGCGGCGGCAAAAAACAAGAATTTGGATTGTGGGTTGCAGGTGCAACCCACGTTAGGGGGCACTGGGGTTTATGATGCTGCTCAAACGGTTTTTGCCTCGCGTAGAATTTGATTCGTATGAGGATTTCAAGGCCAATTACCGGGTGCATGTCCCGGAGAATTTCAACTTCGGCTTCGACGTCGTGGACGCCTGGGCCGCCCACGACAGGGAGAAGCCGGCGCTTTTGTGGTGCGACGACCACGGCGGCGAGCGGCGCTTCACCTTTGACGAGATCTCGCGCCTTTCGAACCGCGCCGCGCACTTCTTCCGGGCGCAGGGCATTGGCAGGGGCGACGCCGTCATGCTGATTTTGCGCCGCCGGTGGGAGTACTGGGTGTGCGCCACGGCGCTCATCAAGCTGGGGGCCGTTTTGATCCCGGCCTCGCTCCAGCTCACGGTCAAGGACATCGTCTACCGCATCGGCGCGGCGGACATCAAGATGCTGGTCTGCGTGGACGACGCCTTTGTCGTCTCCCAGGTGGAGCAGGCCATGACGCAGACCGACAAGGTGCGCGCCCGCGCGCTGGTGGCGGGCCGGCGGGCCGGCTGGCTCGACTTTACGGCCGAGCTCGAACGCTACCCCGACGTCCTCGCGCGCCCCACCGGGGCGGAGGCCACGCGCTGGGACGACATGATGATGATCTACTTCACCTCGGGCACGACGGGGTTCCCCAAGATGGCCATGCAGAACCACGCGCACCCGCTGGGGCACATTGTCACGGCGCACTACTGGCAGCAGGTGCAGGAGGGCAAGCTGCACCTGTCGGTCTCCGACTCCGGCTGGGCCAAGTTCGGCTGGGGCAAGATCTACGGCCAGTGGATCTGCGGCGCGGTGATCTTTGCCTACGACATGGACAAGTTCATCCCGGCGCGGCTGCTCGAAAAGATCGAGAAATACCGGCTGACCACCTTTTGCGCGCCGCCCACGATGTTCCGCTTTATGCTCCAGGAGGACCTGACGAAGTACGATCTCTCGTCGATCGAAAACTGCGGCAACGCCGGGGAGCCGCTGAACCCGGAGGTGTTCCGGCGCTGGCACGAGCTGACGGGCCACAAGCTCCGGGAGGGGTTCGGGCAGTCGGAGTCGTCGGTGCTCATTGCGAATTTCCGCTGGTTTGAGCCGAAGCCCGGCTCGATGGGCAAGCCCTCCCCGCTGTACGACATCGACCTGGTCAACGCGGAGGGCCGGTCGTGCCGCGAGGGCGAGGAGGGCGAGATTGTCGTGCGCGGCATCCGCGACTACATGCCGACGGGGCTGTTCACCGGCTACTACCGCGACCCGGAGCTCACGGCGCGCGTCATGGGCGAGGGCTACTACAACACGGGCGACGTGGCCTGGCGCGACTCGGACGGCTACTACTGGTTTGTCGGGCGCAGCGACGACGTGATCAAGTGTTCGGGCTACCGCATCGGCCCCTTTGAGGTGGAGTCCGCGCTGCTGGAGCACCCGGCGGTGGTCGAGTGCGCGGTCACCGCGGTGCCCGACCCGGTGCGCGGGCAGGTGGTCAAGGCCACCGTCGTGCTGGCCGCCGGCCGCACGGGCTCCGACACCCTGGTAAAGGAACTCCAGGACCATGTCAAACGCGTCACGGCCCCTTACAAATACCCCCGCATCGTCGAGTTTGTCGACGAACTCCCAAAGACCGTGGGCGGCAAGATCAAACGCGCCCAAATCCGCCGGGAAGACGAGAACAGTAAATAGGCAGTTGTCTATAAACTGATTTGTTGGAGGTTTTGTCATGTTAAATTTCGACTATTGTTCCCCCACGCGGCTGATTTTCGGAAAGGGTGTACACAGGGATGTCGGGGCTGTTTTAAAGCCCCACACGCAGAAGCTGCTGCTGCACTACGGCGGGCAGAGCATCCGCAAGAGCGGGCTGTACGACGAGATCACCGCGTCGCTGCGCGGCGCCGGGCTGCCCTTTGCGGAACTGGGCGGCGTGGTGCCGAACCCGCGCCTCAGTCTTGTGCACGAGGGCATCGATCTCTGCCGGCAGGAGGGCGTCGACTTGATTTTGGCCGTAGGCGGCGGCAGTGTGATCGACTCCTCCAAGGCCATTGCCGCCGGATACTATTACAATGGCGACGTGTGGGATCTCTACGAGAGCGGCCGCCCCGCGGACAAGGCTCTTCCGGTGGCCGTGGTGCTCACGATCCCCGCCGCGGGCAGCGAGGCCAGCAACAGCACGGTCATCACGAACGAGGAGAAGCAGCTGAAGTACGGCTACGGCTGCCAGTCTCTGCGTCCGCTCGTCAGTTTTGTGAACCCCGAGCTGTTTTTCACGCTGCCCGCCCATCAGATAGCCAACGGTGTGGCCGACATGATGAGCCACATTTTCGAGCGCTATTTTTCCCACACGCCGCATGTGGATCTGACCGACGCGCTGTGCGAGGGCACGCTGCGGACCATCATGCGCAACGCTCCGCTTGTGCGGGCGAACCCGAGCAACTACGAGGCCTGGTGCGAGGTGGGTTTTGGCGGCACGGTGGCGCACATCGATCTTTTGGGCTTGGGCCGCGCGCAGGACTGGGCCTGCCACGGCATGGAGCACGAGCTTTCGGCGCTCTACGACGTCGCCCACGGCGCGGGTCTCGCGGTCCTGACGCCGAACTGGATGCAGTATGTCTACCGCGAGAACGTCCCTTTATTTGTCCAATTCGCCGTGAACGTGATGGGTGTAAGCGGCAGTTACCGCGACCCTGACGCACTGATTGCGGAGGGCATAGCCCGTCTGCGCGCGTTTTTCAAGACGATGGGTTTACCGGGCACGCTGACGGAGCTTGGCATTGGCGAGGAGAATCTGGAACTGATGGCCAAGAAGGCCACCGGCGCCGCCTTCGGCGCGGAAACCCCCCTCGGCGGCCTCAAAAAGCTCGCCTGGCAAGACGTCCTGAACATCTACCGACAGGCGCTGTGAAATAATGCATAATTCATAATTCATAATTCATAATTTTGCATTATGGCCGGTGCGGCCAATGAATTGAGAATTGAGAATTGAGAATGGAGAATGCATAATTTTACATGCCGGGCACCAATATGGGCACACCGGGCGTCATGTCATCGGGCGGGCGAATCATATTCGCCCCTACAACCGTCGGGCGCGCCGGGCGCCAATATTGGCATGCCGGGCGTCATGGCATTGTGGGGGCGGGGTCTGCCCACCCCTGTTGTCGCGCGAAACGGAGGACTTTTTGTGTTGGATAAAGCAGCGGTTAGAGAAATAGCTGTCCAGTATGCGAAGGAAGTACGAAAAGTCTTAAACCCCGATGCGGTTATTCTCTTCGGTTCATACGTGAACGGCAATCCGCACGAGTGGAGCGATAT
>JAITDM010000003.1 GCA_031282535.1 Oscillospiraceae bacterium | reverse complement strand
AAGGGCAGCCTCCTCTGGGTGCTGGACCACACGAAGACGCCGATGGGCGGACGGCTGCTGCGCGGCTGGATCGAAAAACCGCTGCTCGGACCCGTGGACATCACCCGCCGGCTGCGCGCGGTGGACGAGCTCACGCGGGGCGCCGAACTGCGCGGCGAGCTGCGCGCCGCGCTCTCCGGCGTGGCCGACATGGAGCGGCTCATCGGCCGTCTCGTGTTCGGCAGCGGCGGCGGACGGGACGCGCGCGCCCTGGCCGGCGCGCTGGAACGGCTCCCCGCCGTCAAAGAACTGCTCCGCGGCGCGCAGTCGGCGCTGCTGCGCGAACTGTATAAGACGCTGGACCCGCTGGCGGACCTCTGCGAGACGCTGGACAAGGCGTTTACGGACGCGCCGCCCCACTCGGTGCGCGAGGGCGGCTTCATCCGCGACGGCTACGATGCGGAGGTCGACCGGCTGCGGGGCATTTTGCGGGACACGCGGGGCCTGGTGGCCCGCATGGAGGCGGCGGAACGGGACAGAACCGGCATCAAGAGCCTGAAGATCGGCTACAACAAGGTCTTCGGCTACTACATCGAGATCACCCGCACCCACTACCACCTCGTGCCGGAAGGGTACATCCGCAAACAGACGCTGGCCGGGTGCGAGCGCTTCATCACGGACGAGCTCAAGGAGATGGAGAGCACGATCCTCACCGCCCAGGACCGGCTGACGGCGCTCGAATACGAGCTGTTTCAGGCGCTCAGGGAGACGCTCTCCCAAAACGCCCACCGGGTCCAGCGCACCGCCCAGGTGGTGGCCGGCGCCGATGTGCTGTGCTCGCTGGCCGAGGCGGCGGCGCTGTACCGGTACGTCATGCCGGAGGTCGACCACTCGGACGTCATCCGCATCCGCGAGGGGCGCCACCCGGTGGTGGAGCGGATGCTGGAGGGGGGGCTGTTCGTGCCGAACGACGCCGAGCTGGACAGCAAAGCCCCGGTGAGCATCATCACCGGCCCCAACATGGCCGGCAAATCCACTTACATGCGCCAGGTCGCGCTCATCACGCTGATGGCCCAGATCGGCAGCTTCGTGCCGGCCGCCTCCGCGCGCATCGGCGTGACGGACCGCATCTTCACCCGGATCGGCGCGTCCGACGACCTGGCCGGCGGACGCTCCACCTTCATGGTGGAGATGACCGAGGTGGCCGACATCCTGCGGGGCGCCACGGCCGGCAGCCTGCTCATCCTGGACGAGATCGGGCGCGGCACCTCCACCTTCGACGGCATGAGCGTGGCGCGGGCCGTGCTGGAATACACGGCGTCGAGCCGCCTCGGGGCGCGGACGCTGTTTGCCACCCACTACCACGAACTGACGGAACTCGAACGCCTGATCCCCGGCGTGCGCAACTACAACATCGCCGTCAAGAAGCGGGGCGGGGAGATCATCTTTCTGCGCAAAATCGTCCCCGGCGGCGCGGACGACAGCTACGGCGTCGAGGTGGCGGCGCTGGCCGGGATCCCGGAGCCGGTGATCGCGCGGGCCCGGGAGGTGCTGCGGGACCTTGAGGCCGGCGCGCCGGTGCGCGAGACCCGTACGCGCCGGCGGCGCGAGGCGGACGGCGGGGGGCAGCTCAGCCTCACGGACCTCGGCGCGCAGGAGATCGCCGAGCGGCTGCGCCGGCTGGACGTGAACACCCTCACCCCCCTGGAGGCGCTGACCCTGCTGCACGAGCTGTGCCAAAAAGCCCGGGGCTAAACGCCCGATCTCCCTTGCGATACAAGGGCCGGCGCGGATGGAAATGCATCCGCGCCGGCCCTTTTTGCAGCCGCCCCCGCCGCGGCCGCGCCGCCTTGGGGCTGTAAGATGCAAGCAACAACAGGTAAAGTTTGGATCTCTAGCTGTCGATATATTTCATGAGACGTTCACGAGACGCCTAAGCGGCCGGACGACCCCCGCGGGGTCTCCGATTCGCCGGAAAGGGGTGCCCTATGGCGCTGGAAACAGCGTTTTTTGTTTTCCGCCGCGACTTCCGACGGGCTTTCTGGGGGAATGTTTCATGATGAGTATGCTCTCGGTCGGCAAAAAACTCTTTCTCGGTTTCGGCGTGGCCATCCTGCTGATGATCGACATCCTGGCCATGGCCGTCGTCAGTTCGCTCGCCAGGGACCTGCAGCTCACACGCAACAGCGACCTCTCCGGCCTTGCGTCGGAGATTTTCCTCTTTACAAACAGCTACATGCGCGCGAGCGCCGAGGCCAACGTGATGCTCCTCTCGGTGGGCGACGACGACAAAGACGACGAATATGCGCAGGCCATCACGCATCTGGAGGAGAGCGCCGCCGCCCTCGATGGGATGGCCGCCTACAGCCAAAAACTGGACGGCTTTGGCGCCGACCGCTTCAACGAGCTGCGGGCCCAATACGACCGGGTGTTCTTCAGCGTCCAGGCGGCCCACGAGACGAACCTGCAGATCCGGGCGGCCAGCAGTGCCATGATCCAAACGGGCGACACGCTGCAAAGCGCACTGGACACCCTGTACGCGCGCTCCCTCTCCACCACGGCGGCGGCGGTCCGCAACCCCGACGCGACGCTGTCCCTCGTCGAGACGGTGCTCGAACCCATCCAGCAGGCGTCCCTCCAGGTGAGCGAGATGCGCCTGCTGGTCCGCAACATGCTCCTGACCCAGGACATCACCGCCATCCCGCAGCTCACCGCCACCTTGGACGGCCTGACGCACACGCTCGAAACCGTCTCGCCGCACCTCGCCGCCCCCGCGGGCCGGGAGGCCTGCCAGCAGGTGTTCGAGACGCTGGAGGCGTACCGGGCCCGCATGGCGGATGTGGAGCGGGCCGTGCGGGAAAACAGGGCGCGCGTGACCACGGCCTCCGCCGCCTTTGCGGCGATGACCGCCGTGGTGGACACGCTCAACGAGGACATCACACAGGAGTCGACCGCCTCGCTGTCGGGCACGATCCGCACCGAGCGGCAGGAGCTGTGGTTCCTCGCGGGCATCGTCACCTTCGCCATTCTCGTCTCCCTGTTCACCTCGATCTTCATCGCGCGGGAGGTGCGGGAGTCGGAGGCGCAGGTCCGCATCGTGCTGGACGCCTCTCCGCTGTCCTGCTCGCTGCGCGACGAGCACTCCGTCGTCCTCGACTGCAACCGGGAAACCCTCACGATGTTCGGTCTCGCGGACAAATCGGAGTTCCTCCGGCGCTACCACAGCCTGTGCCCCCAGACACAGCCGGACGGACAGCCCAGCGCCCCGCAGGCGGAGGCCTACATCCGCGAGGCCATGAAGACCGGCTACCAGCGCTACCAGTGGACCTATCTCACGGCGTCGGGCGAGCCGCTGCCCGTAGAGACGACGCTCGTGCGTCTGCCGTGGAAGAACGGCTATCTCCTCGCCGACTACGCCCGCGACCTGCGCGAGGAACTGGCCCACAAACAGCAGCTCCGCGAGGCCGACGAGCGCGCCCGCGCGCTGGAGGTGCAGTCGCTGGCCGCCCAGGCCGCTTCGGAGGCCAAGAGCCAGTTCCTCGCCTCGATGAGCCACGAGATCCGCACGCCGATGAACGCCATCATCGGCATGAGCGAACTGATGCGCACGGACAACCTGACCGAGGAACAGCGCTCCTTCTTCACGGACATTCGCCGGATGTCCCGGGCGCTCTTGCAGATCATCAACGACATTTTGGACTTCTCCAAGATCGAGGCGGGCCGGATGGATCTGGTGCCGGACCACTTCAACCTGGAGGAGCTGTGCATCAACATCACATCTCTCCACCGCTTTGTCGCCGAAAAGAGGGGGCTGGCGTTCTCCTATGCCTTCGCCCCGGATGTGCCGCAGATCGTCTACGGCGACGATGTGCGCATCCACCAGGTCATCACCAACGTCGTGAACAACGCCATCAAGTACACGAAAGAGGGGTCCGTATCATTCCGCGTGGAACGCCGGGAGGAGGCGGGCCGGGTCTGCGTCGCTTTCGTCGTCGCGGACACCGGCATCGGCATCAAAGAGGAGGACTTTGCCAAGCTGTTCGGCACCTTTGAGCAGCTCGACACGAAGAAAAACCACGGCATCACGGGGACAGGCCTCGGTCTCGCCATCACGAAGCGTCTGATCGGCATGATGGACGGAACGGTCCGGGTGGAGAGCACGTATGGGAAGGGTTCCGTCTTTACGATTTTGCTGCCCCTGCCGGCGGGGGACCCGGACAAAGTGAAAAAGGCCGAACTGTCGGGTATGATCACCGTGACCGGCCACGTCAACGTTCTGGTGGTGGACGACAACGTGGTCAACCTCAAGGTGGCGCTCGCCTACCTCTCCAAATACAACATCAAGGCGGACACCGCCGACAGCGGCGAGGCCGCGCTGGCGATGATCCGCAGCAAACACTACGACCTCGTGTTCATGGACCACATGATGCCCGGGATGGACGGCCTGGAGACCACCGCCCGCATCCGCGCCATGGACGACGAGTGGTGTCAGCAGATGCCCATCATCGCGTTCACCGCCAATGCCGTCGCGGGGGCGCGGGAGATGTTTTTGCAAAGCGGGATGAACGACTTCATCTCCAAGCCCATCGACGCCGGCGCGCTGAGCCGGGCGCTGGCCGCCTGGCTGCCGCCCGACCGGGTACGCCCCGCGAAACCGCCCGAGGCGCCGGCGCCCGAGACACCGTCCGTACCGGAGGCATCTCCCACACAGGAAAGGTTGGTGTGTCAAACGGGCGTTTGACACACCCTTAGAGGAGAGCGCTTTGCCCATGAAAAAAGCGAAAAAGGCACAGGGGCGCTTCCTGCGCGCGATGACCCGCAACGGCTTCTCGTGGTGTCTGGCTGCGCTGTTTTTGCTCAGCATATACGCGTTTCTCTCGCTGTTCCGGTGGATGGACTGGGGCGTTCGGGAGAAGGCGTACCTGCTGCGGCAGGCGTTCTCCGGGCCGCAGTGGGAATCCTTCTATTTCCCCTACGGCATCGAGGCCGACGCCGTCGCGCCGGCGGGGCGGCTCAGTCGCGGCCCGCCGCTGCTGAGCGCCGTGTTTGAGGTGAAGATCTCCGCCACACAGCGCTACGAGCTCCGCTTTCTGGTGCCCGACAATCCGGGGCACCGCTCCGACCGGGGCTGGGTCGTCGCCTGTCCCCTCCATCCGGACCCCGACGGCGGCCTCATCCGCGACACCGCGAACGAGCGCATCTACTCCGCCGCCGCCACCCCCCAGCAGATCCACATCGACATGCTGTACTATTTCGCCCAAAACGCCCCCTCATGACACGCCCACACGGGCCGTCACAGGGGGCGTTTTGGGCAAATCAAAATGGCATGGTTTTTGCATGTCTCGATCATCGCGGTCCTATAAAACGATCACCATTGAGGTGAATCATATGGTCCGGATTGTCGGCAATCCAAACCTCCGTTCCCCAGGCCAACTGGTCAACAAATTTTTTGTATGTTCTCCTGTCCGGAAAGGCCGTTATGTAAATCTTTTCTGCGTTGCACTCGATTGACATTGTCGCAATTTCCTGCACACGTTTCACGGACATCGGCCCAACACTTGTCACAGCTTCAATGAAGTACACCCACCCTTTTCCTGTCGAATACAAAATCACATCAGGCAGTTTATCGTGGTCTGTGATGTCAACACACAACTGCGTCAGCATGTCCTGATTCTTGATCAAATTCTTGTGTTCTGTATCTCCCAGATAAAGAACTTCTGCGCCGGAAGCAAAGCGAGGGACAAACTCTTCAACAATGGCCTTTTGCAGTGTGTTATGTTCCCCTGCGCTCAAATGAAACACTTGCCCATTTACAGCAACCGGCACACGTGATATATCTCTCCGCTGTCGGTATTTCTCAATCAACATACCCCTCTCTGCGACAAAAGACTGCCATTGAGCTTGCCACTTCTCTGTTCCATACGTCTGAATCAACCGAAGCATTTCGTCTGTCAGGCAATAACAAAAATTGGGGCTGTTTGTTGGCCGGTTAACATTGTCAGCATTGCGTTCAACAATCGCTCCGTCAACAAACTGATGAATCGTACCCTTACGAATTGTCTCCCGTGTGTTTGGCTTATATTCTTTTCCGTAATGAACAAGCATGAAATGCATCATATCTATGATTCGCATTTCATGCTTTTGGGCGTCGATCCATTCGGCATCCTCTTTCAGATCAGCCAAAGCCAACAGCACATATGCACTTCTCTCATTCATCTGTGCCCTGGGCATGCCGATCGCAGATAAAATGTCCTTTGCCTCTTCTAACTTTCCCATTGAACTGTCCTTTACATCACTTTGCGAATTTGTTTCTGCCTGCATTGCTCATCTATCATTGCATCACATGCAGCTTCATCTAAATGGGAACAATCCATTGCATGCCATCCCATCGCCCGAATGACATTGATGGGC
>JAITDM010000002.1 GCA_031282535.1 Oscillospiraceae bacterium | reverse complement strand
CAAACAGAGTCAGAGTCTGCGGTGCTACCGTTACACTATCCCGCATGGCCGAATCGGCTGTGACACAATCCGCGGCGACTGCGACACAACTCTTATTATACCGAATTCGCCGGCCATGTCAAGAAAAAAATCATACGGCGCGCGGAGAAGATGTCTGAAGGTCTCGGCGTCAGGGTCGGGAAACGGCCGAAAGACCCGGGCGGGCCTCCGGTGCGGACTGCGTGCCGTCGGCGCCGAGGCGAAAGCCGATCACCATGAGCAGCGCGGCCAGGCCCCAGAAATACGCGTTCATGTAGGGCACTTCAAAGATATTTTCAAACAGGCTGTGGGTGAGGACGCCGGCCATGCCGGCCAGGAGGCCGCAGGCCACGGCGTGGTCGGCGCGCTGGGCCCGGACGCGGAACAGCGTCCGCAATCCGTTCCAGAGGAGCGCGGCCAGCAGCGCGAGGTAGCCGGTCAGGCCGACAAAACCCATCTCCACCAGCGTCTTCAGGTAGTAGTTGTCCATGTAAAAGTAGCGGATCCGTTCCAGCGTCTGGTTTTGCATGGCCACCGCGCCGCCGAAGCGGCCGAGGCCGAACCCAAACACCGGGTTGCTGCGCATCAGCAGGTCGATGCCGTACGCCCACCGGGCCGCCCGCCCGGCCGTCTCGTTGTTGTTCGCGAAGTCGGAGGTGAACAGGAAGGTGATCCGGTCGGCGATCTGCGGCAGCATGATGATGACGACCAGCGCGGCCCCCGCCAGGATCAGCAGCCGCCGGTCCCGCAGCCAGGCGAACAGCACGACGGCCGCCGCGAGGCCCAGCCAGGCCCCCCGCGAAAAGGTGAACAGACAGGCGAGGCACATGACGCCCGTGGCCGCCCAGCAGAGCAGCCGGGCGCGCGTGGTCCGCGCGGCGTAGGCGAGGCCGGCCGCGAGCGGCGCCAGCATGACCATCAGGTCGCCCATGACGTTGGGGCTGCCGAGGATGGAGAACACGCGCGTGCGCACGCCCACCTCATAGATCGAGACCCACGAGCGGGGGATCGGCGTGCCGACGGCGTATTGGTAGACGCCGTGCAGCGCCACCAGGGCGCCGAGCGCGGTGAGCAGGACGCAGCAGAGGCGCACGGCCCGGCGGTCGCGCACGAGGCGCACGACGACAAAATACCAGACCATGTACTGGCAGACCGCGCGGTAGCCCGAGACGGCGACCCCGAGGATCGGCGACACGACCCCCGTGAGGAAGAGGCCGAGCCCCATGAAGGCAAGCAGCGGCCCCTCCAGCGGCGTCAGGCAGGGTTCGGGCGACGCGTCGGGGCGCATCTTCCACGCGACGGCGAGAAGAAGGGCCAGCACCAGGAAGAGCTCGTCCCAATAGGTGGACAGCGCGGCCAGGGCGCCCCATTCGCGCAGCGCGTAGTCGACGGGCAGGTACAGGCAAAACAGGCCCAGCGGGAGATCCCCGCGCCGCAGAGACCCGAGCAGGCGCCCCGTCAGCCCGGCGCGCTCCGCGGCGGCGCGGCGAAACCGCGCGCCGACGCGCGCCAGAAAGCTGTGGGACCAGAGCGGCGCCCACGCCGCGCCGCATTTGCGGAGCCGCCGCCCGAAGCGCTGCCGGCGCCGGAAAAACAGAGAGGCGTACCCCGCGCGCTGCGGGCCCGACATCCACCGCGTCCAGAGCCGGCTGAAGCCGGAGCGCGCATACTGCGCGGGCCAGAACGCGCCAAAGCGGGCCAGCGCGCTGTGCCCGGCGCAGGCGCGCAGCCACAGGCAGAGGCGTCCGAGGCGGCTGTGCCGCCAGGCGGTCCGGATCGACTCAGTCACGGAAGTTCACCGTCTCAATCGTGGAGGAGAACTCGAGCAGCGGCGTCTTCAAAAAGTGGCCGTACCCCACGCGGATCTCCTGCGTGCCCACCTTGATGATCGGCGTGCCCTTCGACACGACGGCCTCGACGGTGAACAGCACGTCCAGTCGGACCGGGTCCTCCGCGTTGACAAGCTGGCCGTCGGCGGTGGGGTTTTGCTGCATGTACGGCTCGAAGGAGACACCCGTCACCCGCGCGTCGACGAAGTCGTTGCCGGCGATGATGCGGCTGTCATATTCCAGATTTTCCCTAATTTCCGCTTCCAGCCGGCTGTGGACGCCGCGCACCCGCACGGTGTAGGTCATGGTGGTGGTGGCCGCCGTCAGTTCGCTGACCCTGTGCCCGAAGAGCCGCCACGCGACCCCGCCCACCGCCAGCAGTATCGCCAGCAGTACGAGCAGATCGACCACATTGATGAGGCCAAAGAGCTTGCCTTTTTCGTTGATCAGTTTCATCCGCGTCTTCTCCTTTGTTTCAGAGGCATTTTGGAACACGCTGCGGCGGGGGTATCGGCCGGGTCTATTGTGGAGCGCCCGGGAGGTCGAATTCCCGGATGGCGTACCGGCGCTTGCCGGAGGCGGACGGGGGGATGTCGCTCACCAGTTCCACCGCCACCCGCGTGCCGGGCAGGAGCGCGCGCGCCTCCCGGACAAACGCGTCCGTGTCGCCGGCCCGGGCGCCCTCCGCCGGGACGAGGCGCAGTGTGGCCAGTTCGGGTGTGTGCTGGACGATCTGAAAGCGCTCCACGGCCCCGTGGGCGCGCGACAGGCGCACCAAAATGTTGCCGTGCACCATCCGGCCGTCGCGGGCGACCAGGATGTCGACCAGCCGGCCCTCCAGGGCGCCGAGCAGCGGCAGCGTGCGCCCGCACCCGCAGTGCCCGGCCGGGAGCGAGGCCATGTCCCCCAGCAGGTAGCGCAGGCGGGGCATCGAAACATTGTGCAGGTCCGTCACGGCCAGCACGCCCGTCTCGCCGGGGGGGAGGGGCTGGAGCGTCCGGGGGTTTAATACTTCGAGCAGGGCGTTTTCGCAGGTGATGTGCATCCGCCCCTCGGGGCACTCGTAGGCCAGGATGCCGGCGTCCTTCGCGCCGTACTCGTTCACCACGGGGCAGCCGAAGACCTCTGAGATCAGCGTGCGCTGGAAGTCAAACAGCATCTCGGAGGTGGACAGCACGATCCGCGGCGGGCGCTTAGGGCGCAGCCCCGTCTGCCGCATGAGCTCGGCCAGGGCGTAGAGAGCCGAGGCATACCCGTAGAGATACTCCGGCCGGTAGCGGTCCAGCAGCGCGATGTGCCCGGGCAGCGCCGCCTTCGACAGGTCGTGCGCCGGGATCATCACGCGGTTTTTCAGCCACTTCTCCCGGCGCCTGTAGGCGGCCTGTTTCGAGCGCTCCCACTCGACGGGCGCGCCCCACACCATGACGCTGCGGCTGCCCGGCGTGACGCCCCACCAGGAGAGACCCCGCCAGCGCGCCGCCTCGTAGTGTTCCACCGTGCGGCGGTCGAGATAGAACCGGGCCGGCGCGTCCTCGGTCGTGCTGCCGGACGTTCCGGGGATCAATGTCTCCGGGCGCGCCGAGGCGGCCAGAAAGGCGTCCGGATCCGCCCGCAGCGCCGCGCGGGTGAGCGGCGGGATGTCCGCAAAGCGGCTGAGCGGCCGAGCGCCCTCCGCGCCCAAAGACCGGTAAGCCGGCACCTCGCGGGCGCACACGTCCAGCAGCGCCTCGAGCCGCCGCCGCTGGAGCGTCTCCAGTTCGTCCGGCGGCAAGGTTTCGCTGGCGAGCAGTTCGCGCAGGTAGGGGCGGATCCGGTTTCCGCGTCTGCGCTCCATCAGGGGATATACCACGTGTTCGATCATCGGCTTCACAAGATCCATCGCCGCATCTCCTTCGGCTGGCGGAGAGCAAATAGTTGTTGGTGAATAGTTGCTAGTTGCTAGCAACTGTTTGCTGGCCGCTCACAGCTGTTTGCCGGTTGCGAATAACTATTTGCCGATTGCCAGTCACTACTCGCTTGACCCGTAACACGGGACATTGTATAATATTTTTTGTCCCTTGACAAGCGGGCGCCCCCAAATAACTTCAGTGAACAGGGAACAGATCACAGACGACAGTCGCTGGCGGCGGCGCGGGAGAGGCGAGCATGAAAGTTTTACATCTGATCAGCGGCGGGGACGTGGGCGGCGCGAAGACGCATGTGCTGTCCCTGCTGAAGGGCCTGTCGGCGCGGATGGATGTGCGGCTGGTGGTCTTTCGCGAGGGGCCGTTTGCCGAGGAGGCGCGCGCGCTGGGCGGGTTTGCGGTGGACGTGCTGCCGGACCGTCCCGGCGCCGCGGTGGACAAACTGGAGGCGCTGCTCGCGGCGGAGGGCGCCGACATCGTCCACAGCCACGGATCCCGCGGCAACATGGTCGCCGGACTGCTGCGCCGGCGCCGGCCCGTGCCCACCGTGACCACCGTGCACTCCGACTACCGCCTCGACTACCTGGGCCGGCCGCTGGCCCGCGTGACATACGGCAACATCAACAAATGGGCCTTGCGCCGCCTCGACTACCACATCGGCGTGTCGCAGGGCATGACAGACCTGCTGTGCGACCGGGGCTTCTCGCCGGACAGGCTGTTCACGCTGTACAACGGGCTGGACTTCACAAAAATCCCCGCGCCGGTTGACCGCGCGGCGTTTTGGGCGCCGTACGGCTTCTCGCCGACGCCGGACGACGTGGTCTGCGGGATCGCCGCCCGGCTCTCCCCGGTCAAAGACATCGACACCCTCCTGCGCGGATTCGCGGCGGCGGCGGCGCACTGCCCCCGGCTGCGGCTCGTCGTCGCGGGGCACGGCGAGCTGTATGACCGCCTGCGCGCCCTGGCGGACACGCTGGGGCTGGCCGGCCGTGTGTGTTTCGCCGGCTGGATGACCGACATGGAGGCCTTTTATCAGGCCATCGACGTCAACCTGCTCACCTCGCTGACGGAGACGTTCCCCTACGCCCTGCTCGAGGGCGCGCGCGCGCGACGGGCCACCGTGGCCACCGCGGTGGGCGGCGTCCCGGCGCTCATCGACCACATGGTGAGCGGATATCTCTTCCGGCCGGGCGACGCCGGCGCGCTGGCCGGTCATTTGCGCCGCCTCTGCGACGATCCGGCGCTGCGGACGCGCATGGGCGAAGAGCTCTATCGGAAGGCCGTCCGGACCTTCTCGATGGAGGTGATGCTGGACACGCAGGAGGAGATCTACCGCGTCATCCTCCGCCGCGCCGCCCGTCCGCCCGCCCGCCGGGAGGGGGTGCTCGTCTGCGGCGCCTACGGGTACAACAACGCCGGGGACGACGCCATCTTGGAGGGGATCGTGCGGGAGATCCGCGCCGTGGACCCAGACAGGCCCGTCACCGTGCTCTCCCGCAGCCCGCGCCAGACGCGGCGCACCTGCGGCGTCTCCTCGGTGTATACGTTCAACCCATGGGGGTTCTGGCGCGCCGCGCGCCGCGCCGCGCTGTTCATCTCGGGCGGCGGCAGTCTGATCCAAAACGTCACCTCCAACCGCTCCCTCTGGTACTACCTACTGGTCATCGTCTGGGCGCGCCGTCTGGGCGCCCGGGTGCTGATGTACGGCTGCGGGGTCGGCCCGCTGACGGGCCGGATGAGCCGGCGGCTCACCGCCCGCGTGCTGGACCGCCACGTCGAGGCGATCACGCTCCGGGAGGAGAGTTCCCTGGCCGACATCGGGCGGCTCGGCGTCACGCGTCCGCGCGTCGTTCTCTCCGCCGACCCGGCGCTCAACCTGCCGGCCGCGGCGCGGGAGCGCGTCGACAGCCTGCTGCTCTCGCAGGGCGTGCCGCCAGACGGCGATTACATCGCCTTTGCGCTGCGGCGCTGGCCCGGGTTTGAGGGCAAGGCCGCCGCCTTTGCCGAGGCGGCCGACTATGTCCGCGACGCCTACGGGCTCGTGCCCGTCTTCCTCCCCATCGAGCGCCGGGGCGACATCGAGGCGGCGGCCCTGGCGGCCGCGCGGGTGAAGGGGGCGCACCACCTGCTCTCCCACACGGGGCCGGCCGGGGAGGTCATCGGCATCCTGGGCCGGTGCCGGGCCGTCGTGGCCATGCGTCTGCACGCGCTGATCTTTGCCTCCGGGCAGGGCATTCCGCTCGTGGGCGTGGCGTACGACGAGAAGGTCACCGCTTTTTTGACCTACATGGGGCAGTCGTGGTATACGCCCTTCGCGTCGGTGGACGCGGCCCGGCTGAAGGCGCTGATCGACGGCGCCCTGGCGGAGAGCGGCCAGGCGGAGGCGCGGCTCGCGGCCGTGGCGCGTCTGCGCGCCGTCGAGGGCCGCAACATGGAAATTTTGCAGGAAATGCTGAGGGAAGCCCCATGTCAAAAATAGTCTGTCTCTCCACGGCCAACTGGCACCCCGTGCCGACCCGCAAACAACAGGTCATGGGCCGGCTGACCGGCCACCGGGTGCTCTACTTCGAGCCGCCCGTCAGCCGCGCCGCGCCGTTCAAGGACCCGGCGGCGGCCGGGCGGCTGCGCGCCTGGCGGGGCGGGGGCGAGCCCGTCTCCGGCGGCCGCGTGACCGTGTACGCGACGCCGCCCGTCTGGCCGATGTACAACAGGTACCGCCTCGTCAACCGGATCAACCAGCGCGCGCAGGCGCGCTATCTGCGCCGGGTCTTCGAAACGCACGGATTCGAGAATCCGCTGCTCTGGTGTTACAGCCCGACGGCGGCCGACGTCGTGGACCGGCTGCCGCACCGGGCGCTCGTGTACGACTGCGTCGACCGGCACTCGGCCTACGGCGGACTCATGACGCCGGCGGTCGTCGACGCGATGGAGGCGGATCTCGCGGCCAAGGCCGACGTGGTGTTCGCGACGGCGCAGGGGCTCTGCGAGCGGCTGAAGGCGTACAACAAAAACACCTATCTCATCCCCAACGGCGTCCACTTCGAGCTGTTCCACCGCGCGGCGTCGGAGCGGGACCTGCCGTTTCCGGACGATCTGTTTCAGATCAAAAACCCGATCTTCGGATTTGTGGGGATGATCCAGCCCTGCGTCGACTGCGCGCTGCTGCTGGCGGTGGCGCGCGCCCGCCCGGGCTGGTCGTTTGTGCTGGTCGGCGCGCCGCTGCCCGGGGTGGACGTCGCGCCGCTGGAGGCGCAGCCGAACATCCACCTCGTGGGGCT
>JAITDM010000212.1 GCA_031282535.1 Oscillospiraceae bacterium | reverse complement strand
GCTGCAGTTCCCCAGCCGCTCGGCCAACGAGGGCTTTGCGCGCGCGGCGGTGGCCTGCTTTGCCGCGCAGCTCGATCCCACGCTGGACGAGCTCGGCGACATCAAGACGGCGGTCAGTGAGGCGGTGACCAACTGCATTGTCCATGCCTACCCGGACTCACTGGGGGAGATCCGCGTGCGCGCCCGGATCTTTCCGGAGGGGTGTTTGGAGCTTGTCGTGAGCGACAAAGGCTGCGGCATCGCCGATGTGGAGCAGGCCCGCCGGCCGATGTTCACCACCGGCGGAACGGAGCGCGCCGGCATGGGATTTTGCATTATGGAGAGCTTCATGGACACGCTGCGGGTGCGCTCCCGCCCGGACCGGGGGACCACGGTCACGATGTCCCGCCGACTCCGCGCCCGCCTCTCCGCGGGCGCCGCGCCGGGGGGGCCTGCCGATTGACGCCCCACGCAGACCAGGCCGCGCTCATCCGGGCCGCCCAGGCCGGGGACGACGGCGCCTGTGAACGCCTGTTTTCTGAAAACACCGGGCTCATCTGGAGCGTGGTCCGCCGCTATTTCGGACGGGGCGTCGACCCGGACGATCTCTACCAGCTTGGCTGCATCGGGTTTCTCAAGGCGGTGCGCGGATTTGACCCGTCGTTTGCCACGCAGTTTTCCACTTACGCCGTGCCCAAGATTGCGGGGGAGGTACGGCGTTTTTTGCGTGACGACGGCCCCATCAAAGTGAGCCGCGGCGCCAAGGAGAAGGCGATCCGCGTGAAGCAGGCCCGCGAGGCGCTCTGTCAGCAACTGGGGCGCGAGCCGGCGCTGTCGGAACTCGCCGGACAGTGCGGCCTCAGCGCCGAGGAGATCGCCTCGGTGGAGCTCGCCGTCGCGCCGCCGGAGTCCTTCCAGCGGGAGAGCCGCGAGGACGGCCCCGCGCCGGAAGATCTGGTGGGCGTCGAGGGTCTCGAAGACGAGGTGATCCGCCGGGTGGCGCTGCGCGAGTCCATCGATCAACTGCCGCCGCGGGAGCGCGCGGTGATTTTGCTGCGCTATTTTAAGGGTCTCACACAGGAAAAAACCGCCCGGGTGATGGGTGTTTCACAGGTGCAGATCTCCCGCCTCGAACGCCGCGCCGTGGACGGCCTGCGCGCGTATTGGGTGTGAAATACGCATAACAGCGGCCGACTGCGCAAAAGCAACAAAAAGGGCTTGACAGGTCGAAAAGGAATGCTGTATTATGGAGAAGCGGCGAAAAAAGATGGGCGGACTTAGGGGGATGGGCCGGTGCCGGCCTGTGCATGTGGGTGGTACCGCGAGTCACTCTCGTCCTACTTGACGTAGGATGGGAGTTTTTATTTAGGGAGGAAGACAAAAATGGGAAAAACAGAAAGTCGTTCGGGTGTGAAAGTTCTGGTCGCGGGGGCGATTCTGCAGCTCTTTTTGGGGATCATCTACGTATGGAGCGAGTTCGTCGCACCGGTCAGCACGTTCTTCCAGTGGGAACTCGCGGATGTCAAGCTCACGTCCTCCTTCATGCTCTGCTGCTTTGTGCTCGGCAGTCTGGCCAGCGGCCGTCTGCAGAGCAAGGTGAGCGCGCAGAAGATCGTGCTGGCGGGCGGGCTGCTCATGGCCGCCGGCATGCTGGTCGCCTCGTTCATTCCGCAGACATCCAAGGCCGTATGGTTGATCTACGCCGCCTATGGGATCGTCGGCGGATTCGGCGTCGGGCTGGCCTATAATACGATTATCACCTGCGCGCAGAAGTGGTTCCCGCATAAGCGCGGCATGGCGACCGGCATCAGCGTGTGTATGTTCGGGTTTTCGACGGTGGTATTCGCGCCGCTTGTCAAGGTGCTCATTGGGTTCAATGCGGGAACAGGCGCGTTTGACGGGTTTGGCCCCGTGGTCACGTTTCGGATTTTGGCCGCGGCGTTTGCCGTCGTGACCGTCGCCCTGTTCAGCCTGGTCCGGCTGCCGGACGAAAACGCCGCGCCCCAGGGCAAGGCGGCGGCCGTGCTCTCGGGCAAGCAGTATACGACCGGCGAGGTTTTGAAGACCGGGCGGTTCTACTTCATCGCGCTGTCCATGATGTTCTTCACGGCCTCGTACTTTATCTTGAATCCTTCGTTCAAGGATTTCGCGAGCAACCGCGGGCTGGCCGACACCGTCGGCACGGTGATCGTCATGATGACGGGCATCGCGAGCGCGCTGGGCCGACTTGCGGTCCCGCTGCTGGCGGATAAGATCGGCCGCGAAAACGCGACCTTTGCGATCATCGTCGCCACCGCCGTCAGCACCGCGGCGCTCTGTATCAACAGCGGCGCCGTCTACATCGCCGCCGTCGCCATCATCGCCTTCTGCTACGGCGGTTCTTCCGGCGTGTATCCGCTGGTCACCGCCGATCATTTCGGCCTCAAAAACGTCGGATCCAACTACGGCGCGGTCATGGTCGGGTTCATGATCTCCGCGCTGCTGTTCCCGATGATCATTGGCCGGATCGCGGACATGACCGTCAAATTTGTCGTCCTCGCCATTCTGGCGGCCGTCGCCGCCGCGATGATCATACTCCTGTCCCGCGCCAAAAAGAAGACAGCGTGATGGTTTAGTGCTGAGTAGGGGCG
>JAITDM010000135.1 GCA_031282535.1 Oscillospiraceae bacterium | reverse complement strand
CAGGTATTCAGGTTCTGGTACGTCACGATGGTCTGGATCACGCCCTGGATCAGCGCGCCGAAGGTCGTGCCGATCACCGAGCCCACGCCGCCGGACAGCAGCGTCCCCCCGATGACCGCCGACGAGATGGCGTCCATTTCGAGCCCCATGTTCTGCAGAGAATAGCCGGCCAGCGTATAGAAGCTGAACACCACGCCGGCCAGGGCCGCGCAGAACCCCGAGATCGCGTACACCGCGATCTTGATCCTGGCGACGGGCAGGCCCATCAGCACGGCGCTCTGTTCGCTGCCCCCGACGGCGTACACGCCGCGGCCGAATCTCGTGAAGCGCAGCGTGTAGTACGCGGCCGCGAGGATCACCAGCGCAAAGAACACGTAGTAGTACAGCTTCCCCTTGCCTATGCTCACCTTGCCCAGGGCCATGAACTTATAAAATTCGTCGGAGATGGGGATGGAATTTGTGCTGATGACCGCGCAGAACCCGCGCATGAAAAACTGCCCGGCCAGTGTGACGATGAAGGGCTGTAACTGAAAGGTCTGGATCAGATACCCCATCAGAAGCCCCACGCCAAACCCGATCAGGAGCACGAGCGGGATCACGACCGTCGGCGGCACGCCCAGGCGCAGCAAATGGGCCGAAAACACGCAGGTGAACGCCAGCGTGGACGCGACGGAGATGTCGATGCCGCCCGTCAGGAGCACGAACGTCACGCCGATCGCGACAATGATGAGGTAGGCGTTGTCGTTGAACAGGTTGAGGAAGGTGGACAGGGAGAAAAACCGGTCGTACGCCAGCGAACCCGCCCCGAACAACACGAAAAAAAGCAGGGTGGTGATCAACAGCGAGAGGTTTCGGTTGCCGGATTTTTTCTGTATCTGCACCGCGCCGCTCATGCCTCCCTCACCACCTTTCGGGAGAATTTTCTGGCGATCGTCTCTTTGAATTTTTTCGACTGCACCAGACAGATGACGACCACGATCAGGGACTTGACCACGAGCGTGACTTCGGGCGCCACACCCATGGCCAGCACCGACGTCGAGATGCTCTGGATGATGAGCGCGCCGACGACGCTGGCCGGTATGGAGAAGCGGCCGCCGAACAGAGACGTCCCCCCGATGGCCACGGAGAGAATGGCGTCCAGCTCGATCAAGAGGCCCGCGTTGTTGCAGTCCGCGCCCTTGATGCCGGCGCTCTCGATGAGACCGGCCACGGCCGCCATCAGCCCGGAGAACGTGTAGATGATCAACTTGATGCGGTCCACCTTGATGCCGGTGAAACGGCTCGCCACGCCGTTGACGCCAATCGCCTCGATGAACAGGCCGAAAGCCGTCTTCCGCGTGAAAAGCATGATCAGCACAAACGCGAAGGCCACGATGAACAGCGGAAAGGGCAGCCCCAAAATGTATCCGCCGTTGATGAAGTAATACGCGTCGGAATTAATTGTGACAATTTTCCCCTCTGTAATAAGCTGCGCGATGCCGCGCCCGGCCACCATCAGGATCATGGTGGCCACGATCGGCTGGATCTTCACTTTGGCGATCAGCACGCCGTTCCACAGGCCGCACAGGACCCCCGCCAAAAGCGCGAGGACGATGGCGACCGTCACGCTGCCGGAGGCGCCCGGCAGGATCCTGCCGTCCACAATGCTGCACGCCACCGCGCCGGAGATGGCCATGACCGACCCGACGGAGATGTCCGTGCCCCCGGTGGCCAGCGCCATGGTGATGCCGATGGCCAGCACCATCAGCTTGCTGCCGTTGCGCAGGATGTCGATCAACCTGCCGTACAGATGCCCGTCCACGATCCGCATCTCGAAAAACTGGCCGCCGGATACGACGCCGTTCACAAGCAGGATGGCCAGCAGCACCATGAGCGGCCAAAAGATCTGATTTTTACCGAACTGTTTCAGTGTTTGGCTCAAGCTGTTCCCCTCCCGCCATATATTTGACGATCATATCCTCCGATATCTCTTCGCCGGCCAGTTCGCCCACCAGTTTTTTGTCCCGCAAAACGACCATGCGTCCGCAGCAGCGGACCATCTCGTCGACCTCCGACGAGATGAAGACGAGAGACATGCCCTCCTTGGCCAATTTGATTACCAATTTTTGGATTTCCGCCTTGGTGCCGATGTCGATGCCGCGCGTCGGCTCGTCCAGCATCAGCAGGTCCGGGTTGGTGGCGAGCCAGCGCGCCAGAATCACTTTCTGCTGGTTGCCCCCAGACAGATTGTGGATGGCCTGCTCCCGGGTGGGCGTCTTGATGGACAGCTGCTCTATGTATGTGTCCGCCAATTTTTCTGACTGCCGGCGCGACATCGCCCGCATCGCCCCCTGCTTGGCCTGCAGGGCCAGCATGATGTTTTCCCGCACCGACAGGTCCCCCACGATGCCCTCGCTCTTTCTGTTTTCCGGACAAAACCCGATGCCGGCGCGCATCGCGGCGATCGGCTCCTTCACGGCCGCCTTCCGGCCGCCGATTTCGACGCCGCCCTCCACAAGGGGGTCCACGCCGAAAATCATCCGCGCGATCTCGCTCCGCCCGGACCCGAGCAGCCCGGAAAACCCCAGCACCTCGCCCTTGTGAAGGTCGATGTTCACATCGGAAATCCGCGCGGACGCGGCCTTTTCCAGGCGCAAAAACAGGTCTTTCCGCGCGCGGTCGGCCGCCGTCGGCGCCGGCCGGCCCTCCAGGTCCTCGTATTCTTTGCCGATCATCCTGGCCACGAGCTGCATCTTCGGCAGGTCCGCCGTGGGGCTGGAGCCCATGTACTCGCCCCCGCGCAGCACGGTGATGGTGTCGGACACCTCGTAGACCTGGTCCAGAAAATGCGTGACGAAGATGATCCCCATGCCCCGTTCCTTCAGCATCCGCATGATCTCAAACAGCTTTCGCACCTCGACGGCCGTCAGGCTGGACGTGGGTTCGTCCAAGATCAGCACCTTCGCGGAGATATCGACCGCGCGGGCGATGGCCACCATCTGCTGCACCGCCACGGAATAGCGGTCCAGCGTCTGCGTGACGTCGATATGCAGGTCGAAGCGGCCCAGCAGCTCGTCCGCCTTCCGGTTGATCGTCTTCCAGTCGATCCGCCCCGCGGAGCCGGGTTCGCGCCCGATGTACACGTTCTCCGCCACGCTCAGGTTCGGGCAGAGGTTCACCTCCTGATACACCGTGCTGATCCCTATGTTTTGCGCCGCCTGGGGCGATTGGGGCGACACGGCGCGCCCCTCCAGAAAAATGTCCCCCTCGTCCCGTTCAAACACACCCGTCAGCACTTTGATCAAGGTGGATTTTCCCGCCCCGTTTTCGCCGAGCAGCGCGTGGATCTCGCCGCGCCGCAGTGTGAACGGTACGTCGTGCAGCGCGACGACGCCGGGGAATATTTTGGTGATGTGTTTCATTTCGAGCAGCTTTTCCTGTGTGTCCATCGCAAGCCCTCTTCATCTTCATCGGGCGTCTCCCGCGGCGCCGTGTCCGGCGCGGCGCCGGATCT
>JAITDM010000109.1 GCA_031282535.1 Oscillospiraceae bacterium | reverse complement strand
TGCTGAAGATCGACGAGATGGGCAACCAGGGCGCCGCCCGCATCCGCCTGCGGTCCCTCAAAGTGGCCCTCGAGGAGCGTGCGCGCCGCGCCGCGTCTCCGGCCCGGCCCCTGCCGCCGGCGCCGGCGCGCGTGGCGTTCACCGACGAGATGCGCAAGGCCCACACGATCCTCGCGCCGCAGATGTCACCCGTCCACTTCACGCTGGTGGAGGCGGTGCTGCGCCGCGCCGGTTACCGGTGCGTGATTTTGGCGAAAACCACGCCCGAGGACGTCGAGGTGGGGCTGCGCTATGTGAACAACGACGCCTGCTACCCCACGCTCATCGTGGTCGGGCAGCTGGTGAACGCGCTGCTCTCCGGGCGCTACGACCCGGACAACACGTCCATCTTCCTTACCCAGACCGGCGGCGGCTGCCGGGCCACCAACTACGTGAGTCTGCTGCGCCGCGCGCTGGCGGCCGCCGGCTTCCCCCAGGTGCCGGTGGTGGCGCTGTCGGTCGCCGGGTTCGAGAAAAACAAGGGTCTGCGGCTGTCGGCGGGGCTGCTGGACGGCGCGATCAAGTCCATCATCGTCGGCGACCTGCTGAACCAGGTGCTGCTGCGCACGCGCCCGTACGAGGCCGACCCCGGCGCGGCCAACGCGCTGTACCGGACCTGGCTGGCGCGCGCCGCCGCGCATTTTTCCGGGGAGAGGTCCTACACCTACCGGACGTTGCTGCGCGGGATCGCCGGCGACTTCGAGGCGCTGTCCCTGCGCGACATCCCGCGCAAGACCCGCGTGGGTCTGGTGGGGGAGATTCTGGTCAAATTCCATCCCGACGCCAACAACAACGCCGTGGACGTCGTCGAGCGAGAGGGCTGCGAGGCCGTCGTGCCGGGGCTGCTCGGGTTTTTCCGGTATTGTTTTTACAACAGCGTCCTGAAATGGAAAATATTGGGTTCTTCTCGCCTGACGGCGGCGGCCATGGGCGCACTGCTTTGGATCATCGACTGTTACGAGGCTCCCTGCCGGCGCATTCTGCGCCGGTCCCGGCGGTTCTCCGTCGGCGAGACCATCCACGAACTGGCCGAGCGGGCGCGGCCGGTGCTCTCGCTGGCCAACCAGTGCGGCGAGGGCTGGCTGCTCACGGCCGAGATGCTGGAGCTCATAGAGGGCGGCGCGAAGGGCATTGTCTGCGCCCAGCCCTTTGCCTGTCTGCCGAACCACGTCACGGGCAAGGGGATGATCCGCGAACTGCGCCGCCGTTTCCCGCATGCGAGCATCGTTCCGGTGGACTACGACCCCGGCGCCTCCGAGGTGAACCAGCTCAACCGCATCAAGCTAATGATTTCTTCCACAAAAAACTGACGTTTTTCGTGGAAAACGAGGGGATGGATCGGGGCGCTGAGGCGCCCCGCGAGGTGCGGATTGCGGAAATGAATTCCGCAATCCGCGGATGGGAACTGTCTCCGAAACACAGTTGTGTTTCGGAGAGGCGTGGAGACGGGGACGCGGGGGCGCGGGGATGCGATTATAACTATTTGTTGAAAGATTTATTTTTTAACAAATAGTTATCGATGGAGGTGCTTTTGGTGGAGGGATTTGTGCGGGTGGCGGCGGCGGCGCCGTCGGTGCGGGTGGCGGACTGCGCGTACAACGCCGGAGAGATCCGGCGTCTGATGGAGCGGGCCGCGCGGGAGGGGGTCTCGTTTTTGTGCCTGCCCGAGCTGTGCCTCACCGGCTACACCTGCGGCGATTTGTTCCGGCAGGAGGCGCTGCTCGGCGCCGCGCGGGCGGCGCTCGGCGCGCTGGTCCGGGCGAGCGCCGCCCACAATCTGCTCGTGGCGGCGGGACTGCCCCTCGCGCAGGGGGACAAGCTGTACAACGCGGCGGCGGTGTTTGGGCGCGGGCGGCTGCTGGGGTTCGTGCCGAAGACGCACCTGCCGAACTACGGCGAATTTTACGAGCTGCGCCATTTCTCGCCGGCACCGGACGGCGTCGGGACGGCCGACTTCGACGGGCAGGCGGTCCCCTTCGGTACGTCGCTGTTGTTCTCGTGCGAGGAGCAGCCGGCGTTTCGCCTCGCGGTGGAGCTCTGCGAAGATCTCTGGACGCCGTCGCCCCCGAGCGTGCGCCACGCGCTGGCCGGCGCCACCGTCCTCGCGAATTTGTCGGCCGGCGACGAGACGATCGGCAAGGCCGCCTACCGGCGCGCGCTGGTCGCGGGGCAGTCCGCGCGGCTGGTCTGCGGCTATGTATACGCCGGCGCCGGCCGGGGGGAGAGCACCACCGACATGGTCTTTGCCGGCCACCAGCTCATCTGCGAAAACGGCGTGACGCTGGCCGAGGCGCCCCCGTTCGCGGACGGGTGGGCTCTCTCCGAGCTCGATCTGCCCGCGCTCCTCCACGACAGGCGGCGCATGAACACCTTCCCCGCCGCGGCCGCGGCCGATTACGTCGCCGTTCCGTTTTCTCTCGACACATCGCTCCCCTCGCTGACGCGGGCCGTCGATCCGCGCCCGTTTGTGCCGGCGGACACGTGTGAGAAGAGTGCGCGCTGCGAGGAGATTTTGACCATGCAGGCCACCGGGCTGGCCACGCGGCTGGCGCACACGGGCGCCCGCGCGGCGGTGATCGGGGTCTCGGGCGGCCTCGACAGCTGTCTCGCGCTGCTGGCCTCGGCCCGGGCCGCCGCCGCGTGCGCGCGGCGGCTGTCGGACGTGCTGGCCGTCACGATGCCCTGTTTCGGCACCACCGCGCGCACGCGCCAAAACGCCCACCGCCTGTGCGAGGCGCTGGGCGTCACCTGCCGCGAGATCGACGTCTCCGAGAGCGTGCGGCGCCACCTGCGCGACATCGGCCATTCGGAGGACGCGCGCGACGTGGTCTACGAGAACGCGCAGGCCCGTGTCCGGACCCTTGTGCTCATGGATCTTGCCAATCAGGCGGGCGGACTGGTCGTCGGCACGGGGGATCTCTCCGAGCTCGCGCTGGGCTGGGCCACCTACAACGGCGACCACATGAGCATGTACGGCGTCAACGCGGGCGTGCCCAAGACGCTGGTGCGGCACATTGTCGGGCACGTGGCCGACACCTGCGGCGACCCGCCTCTCGCGGCGGTGCTGCGCGACATTTTGGCCACGCCGGTCAGCCCGGAGCTGCTGCCGCCCGAGGACGGCGTCATCAGCCAGCAGACCGAGGCGCTGGTGGGGCCGTACGATCTGCACGACTTCTTTTTGTACCACACCGTCCGCTGGGGGCGCGCGCCGCGCGCCATCCTGGCGCTGGCCGGCGCGGCGTTTGCCGGCGTCTACGCGCCGGACGAGATCCGCGCCTGGCTGCGTGTGTTCTGCCGCCGCTTCTTCGCGCAGCAGTTCAAGCGGAGCTGTCTGCCCGACGGGCCCAAGATCGGCTCCGTCACGCTGTCGCCCCGCGGCGACTGGCGCATGCCCAGCGACGCCGTCTGCGCCGCCTGGCTTGCGGAAGTTGACAGTTAACAGATAAGCAGGGGCGGGGCGGGGCCGGCAGACGCCGTGGCTGTACTGGCATGGTAAAATATTACATTTTCGCGCTTGTGGGAAAACTTCTTGACAAGGCTAGCGCTTTTCGATTATAATAGACTTTGCACTATGGCGGTATAGCTCAGTTGGCTAGAGCATTCGGTTCATACCCGAAGTGTCGTTGGTTCAAATCCAACTACCGCTACCAGGGTAGAGCCGATCCCATGTGAGGCAGGGTGTCGGTTGCGTTCACATGGGAGCTCCCCTGTATGCGGCACTGCGGTGTGGGGCGTGTCTGCGGCGGGGCGAGAGGATGTCCGAGGCCCGTTGGTCAAGAGGTTAAGACACCGCCCTTTCACGGCGGTAACAGGGGTTCGAGTCCCCTACGGGTCACCATCACACATCTCCACGGCGGCGGCCATCAGGCCGCCCGTCCATCCGGAGGCATAGCTCAGCTGGTAGAGCACCTGCTCCACACGCAGGGGGTCACAGGTTCGAGTCCTGTTGTCTCCACCATAAAAGGTTGACAAACCGGAAAGTCGAAAATCGGCTTGCCAAAAAGGTTTGCCGACCTTTTTATTTGCAGTGAAAAGGTTGGTAACTATGGAACTGCGTTTGCGCAACATCGGAAAAATCCGGCAGGCCGATGTGGTCCTGGATGGGATCACCGTCATCGCGGGGGAAAACAACACTGGGAAGAGCACAGTGGGGAAGGCTTTGTACAGTGTTTTTAGCAGTTTTTATAAAATTCAAGAACAAATCGATCAAGAGCGGCGTGAGGGCGTTCTTCGCATGCTGTATGCCCTTGATTTTTCTGCCAGCAACGATTTCATACAGCAGCTCAAGCTCGATGAATTGGTCGAATCTATTTTGGCAAGTGCCCGTAAGGATTTGCAAGATATACAAACCATGCGGACAGCAATTTTTGATCTTCTGATCCAAAACAACAAGGACTTCTCGTCTGCGAAAAAGCTCTCAGAAACAATTGACAAAATGATAGAAATCCTCCGCATATCTGATGCGGAAATTTTCAAAACTGTACTGAACAAAATACTGTCTGATGAATTCTATGGACAGATTACCAATATTGATTTGCCAGATGAACCTGGTGTCATCGGATTGCAAACGAACGAGACGGATACCTCTGTATCTATCGAAATCATTCACAATCAGATCGTCAAGATCTCAGAACCTCTCAACTTAACAG
>JAITDM010000016.1 GCA_031282535.1 Oscillospiraceae bacterium | reverse complement strand
CCCGGGTGCACGCGGGACGGCACGAGGTAATCGCGCGCGCCCTCCGGCGTGGACTTCGTGAGCATCGGCGTCTCGATCTCCAGAAAACCCTCCGCGTCGAAGAAGCGGCGCGCCGCCTGGGCGGCGCGGTGACGCAGCATGAGATGCTGCTGCAGTTTCGGGCGGCGCAGATCCAGGTAGCGGTACTTCAGCCGCAGCGCCTCGTTGACCTGCGTCTCCTCCTCGATCTCGAAGGGCGGCGTCGCGGCCTTCGACAGGATCGTCAGCGTCTCGGCGCGCACCTCGACGGCCCCGGTGGGCCGGTCGGGGTTCACGGCCTCCGGCGCCCGGCGGGCGAGCACGCCCGTCACACAGAGCACGTACTCGTTTCGGATCGTCTCGGCCTGCTCAAAGAGCGCGCGGTCCGCCTCCTCGCTGAAGACGCACTGCATGAGACCGGAGCGGTCGCGCAGGTCGACAAACAACAGCCCGCCCAGGTTTCGGCGCCCCTGCGCCCAGCCGCAGAGGGCGACGGTGCGCCCGGCGTCCGCCGGACGCAGCGCCCCGCAGTAGTCGGTGCGGTGGTAACTCATTCGTGGTTCCTCCCTTGGGGCGTCTCCGCCCATATCCGGTTCAGGCACACTCATCACTTCAAATTCTCCGTCCGCGTCTCTAAATTCAGCACGCAGCACTCATAACGCAGCACTGCAAAGCGAAAAAGCCTCCCGAACGCCGTCCGGCGTCAGCGCGCAGGGGTGCGTCTCTCCGGTGGCCATGTCTTTCAGCAGACCCGCGCCGCGCGCGCGCTCGTCGTCTCCCAGCACCAGGACGGCGCGCGCGCCCAGGCGGTTGGCGGCCTTCATCTGCGCCTTCAGCGACCGGCCCATCAGGTCGCGCTCGGCGGAGAGGCCGAGGCGGCGCAAACCGTTTAACAGTTCGGCGGCCAAGAGCGTGAGGCCGTCGCCGGCCACGGCGAGAAAGAGGTCGCAGCCGGCGGGCGGCGGCGGCAGCACGCCCTGCGTCTCCATGACCAGCAGCAGCCGCTCCAGACCGGAGCCGAACCCCAGCGCCGGCGTGGGCGGCCCCCCGAGCTGCGCGACCAGGTTGTCGTACCGGCCGCCGCCGCAGACCGTGCTCTGGGCGCCGATGCAGTCGGTGGTGAATTCAAACACCGTGCGGGTGTAGTAGTCGAGCCCGCGCACGAGGGTCGGATCGATCACATAGGGGAGAGAGAGCGCGCCCAGTTCGCCCCGGACCGCGTGCAGATGCGACTCGCAGTCGCCGCACAGCGCGTCCAGCATGACCGGCGCGCCCCGCGCGGCCTCGGCGCAGGCGGCGTTTTTACAGTCCAGCACGCGCAGGGGGTTGCGCGCCAGACGGTCCCGGCAGGTGGGGCAGAGCGCGTCCAGACGCGTCGCGAAATAGGCGCGCAGCGCGTCGAGATAGGCGGGCCGGCACGCCGGGCAGCCGATGGATCCGAGGTGCAGCGTGATGTCGCGCAGCCCCAGCGTCTTCAGCAGCGTGTCCTCCAGCGCGATGACCTCGGCGTCGGCGGAGGGCAGCGACGGCCCGAAACACTCGACGCCGAACTGGTGATGTTCGCGGAGCCGCCCGGCCTGCGGCTTCTCGTAGCGGAAGTTCGGGGCGATGTAATAGACCTTGAGCGGCAGGGCGCCGGCGTGCAGCGCGTGCTCGACGAAGGCGCGCACGACAGACGCGGTGCCCTCCGGGCGCAGCGTGATGGAGCGTCCGCCCTTGTCCTCAAAGGTGTACATCTCCTTTTGCACCACGTCCGTCGTCTCCCCCACGCCGCGCAGGAACAGTTCGGTGTGCTCAAAGGTGGGAAAGCGGATCTCCCGAAACGCGAAGGCGCGCGTCACCGCGCGGATCGCATCTTCTAATTTTTGCCATCTGTCCGTCTCGTCGGGCAGGATGTCGTGGGTGCCGCGGGGCGCGATGATCCGTTCGGACACAGATCTCTCCCTCTCTGTTTGATTTTTGCGGGCGCGACGAAGGGCGTCGCATTTGGGTGTTGCATTCATTGTAACGGTCCGCGCGGAGATTTGTCAAGGTGCCCCGGCGCGTATTTCGCCGCCGCCCGGGGACGGCGTGTTTTCTTCACAGATTATTCACGCAAAAGGCGGCTTTTGCTGTATAATGAAAGTAGGCGCGGCACGGCGGCCGCGCGGTGGACGGAGAGGGGGACATGGGCGGATGGCCAAACGGGTGCTCATTGTGGAGGACGAGGCCAACATCAGCCAGCTTCTGCGGCTGTACCTCGAAAAAGACGGATTTTCCGTGGAGGCGGCGGCCGACGGCGGCGCGGGGCTTGTGGCGTTTCGCCAAAACCCGCCCGATCTTGTGCTGCTCGACATCATGCTGCCCGTGATGGACGGCTGGGCGCTCTGCCGGGAGATCCGCGCGGAGTCCAAAGTGCCCATCATCATGCTCACCGCCAAGGGCGAGACCTACGACAAGGTCTCCGGCCTGGAGATGGGCGCCGACGACTACATCGTGAAACCGTTCGAGATGAAAGAGGTGCTGGCGCGCATTCACGCCGTGATGCGGCGTTACGGCCACGCCGCCGACGCGGCCCGGCGGCTCGCGTTTGACCAGCTCGTCATCGACATGGACTCCTACACGCTCACCGTGGGGGAGAAGACCGTCGACACGCCGCCCAAAGAACTGGAGCTGCTGTTTCATCTGGCGTCCTCGCCCAACCGTGTGTTTACGAGAAATCAGCTGTTGGACGAGGTCTGGGGCTTTGATTATTTTGGGGATTCCCGCACGGTGGATGTACACGTCAAGCGGCTGCGGGAAAAGCTGGAGGGCGTCAGCGACCGCTGGTCTCTCAAGACCGTCTGGGGCGTGGGCTATAAATTTGAGGCGCTCGGAGAATGAGAAGCGCATTTTTCAAGTCCTTTCTGGCCAGTGCGATCGTCATCTTCCTGAGTTTTTTGATGCTGGGGATCACGTTCATCAGCGTCGCCTCCGGGTATGTGACGCAGGAGCGCCGCGACCAGATGGACATGGCCGCCGATATGCTCGCGGATTACAGCGCGACCTATGTCTACGGCAGCAGGCTCGAACTGAATCCGAACTATCACATCTCCATCCACCTCTTCAGCCAGAGCGCCGGCGCGACGATCCTCGCGCTCAGCGAAAACGGCCGGGTCGTCGCCTGTTCCGATCTGTACTGCAGCCATACGGGCCGCGTGGTGCCGTCGGAGGTGCTGCGGAAGATCGACGCGGGGCAGGCGCTGGGGCCGATGGATCTGAACAGCCTGTTTGACGACGTCCGCGTCTCGTCGGGGCGGGTGATTCGCACCCCCTTCGGCCGCACGGCCGGCTATGTGCTGGTGACGGCCGCCTCCCTGTCCCATGAGAGCCTGCTGTCGGACTTCGCCCGCATCTTTGTGCTGGCCGCGATGGGCGTCGTGCTGTTTGCCTTTCTCTCCGCCGCCTGGTCCTCGCGGCGGATGACGCGCCCGCTGAAGATCATGGGCCGCGCCGCCCAGAGCTTTGCGCAGGGCGACTTTTCCATCCGGGTGCCCACCCGCAACCGTTCCGAGGAGATCGACGAGCTGGCCGTCGCCTTCAACGCCATGGCCGACGCGCTGCAAAAGTCCGACGAGCTGCGTTCCGAGTTCATCGCCAATGTGTCCCACGAGCTCAAAACGCCGATGACGACGATCTCCGGGTTTGTGAACGGCATTTTGGACGGCACCATCCCCGAGGAGAAGCAGAAGGATTATCTGCGGGCCATCCGCGGCGAGGTGCTGCGGCTGTCGCGTCTTGTCTCGCAAATGCTGGACATCGCGCGGCTCCAAGCCGGCCAGACGCCGGCCGCGCGGGCGTTTGACGTCACGGAGGTGCTGCGCCGCGTGCTGCTGTCGTTTGAGAGCGCCATCGAGGCCAAGGAGATGGTCGTCGAGACCGAGATCCCCGACGAGGCCGTCATGGTGATGAGCAACCAGGACGCCGTCACGCAGGTGGTCTACAACCTGCTCGACAACGCCGTGAAATACGGCGCGGCCAGCGGGGTGCTGGGCATCTCTCTCACGAAGCGGGGCGGGCGGCTCCATGTCACCGTCTACAACGAGGGGCCGACGATCCCGCCGGAGGACATCCCCTATGTGTTTGAGCGGTTCCACAAGGCCGACAAGTCGCGCGGCGTGGACCGCGCCAGTCTGGGGTTGGGGCTGTACATTGTGCGGACCATCCTGAGCAACATGGGGGAGAAGATCTCCGTGACCAGCGAGGGCGGTCTCACCTCTTTCGCGTTCACACTCTCCGAGGCCAAGCGCTGACGCGCGCGTTGCTTTGACGCTCATATTTATAAAATATTTCCATATATAGCACCTCGGAATCCGGTGCTGCGCGGGGCGCGGCGTTTTTGAGGTGCGGGATAGGGAGGAAATGCGCATGTCTTACGGCCCTGAGTACGACGAGAACAGCCGGGAACAGTATGCATCCGGCGACCCCGCCGCGCCGCCTGTGTGGGGCGGGCGTCCCCCCGAGGCGCCCGCGGAGCCGGCCAGTGAGAGCGCGGCGCCCGCGGCGCCGCGGGCGGCGGCGGACGACGGACCTGTCCGCGCGGCGGCGTATACGGAGCCGGCGGGGTATGGCGCGGCGCCCGCGGAGCCGTGGTCGGCGGCGGACGACGG
>JAITDM010000014.1 GCA_031282535.1 Oscillospiraceae bacterium | reverse complement strand
CCGGTCGCAGCCAGAGATGACCACCCGGTTCGGAGCGGGCACTTCGATCGACACGCCGTCGATCTCCTCCACGATCACCTGGTGCGAATAGCCCAGGTTCATGATGAGCTGCTTGCCCTGTTTCTGCGCGCGGTACCCCACGCCGTTGATCTCCAGATCTTTTCTGAAGCCCACGGTCACGCCCGTGACCATGTTGTTCAGCAGCGCCCGGGTGAGACCGTGCAGCGCCTTGTGGCGCTTGGCCTCGGAGGGCCGCTTCACATGGTAGACGTTGTCCGCCCTCTCGAGGATCATCTCGGGGTGGAGGACCTGCGTCAGGGCGCCCTTAGGACCCTTGACCGTGACCCGGTTGCCCGGCTCGACCGTCACCTCGACGCCGGCGGGGACGACAATGGGCATTCTGCCGATACGTGACATGTTGTTTCCTCCCCTTACCAGACAAAGGCCAGCACTTCGCCGCCCACATGTTCGGCGCGCGCTTTCCGGTCCGTCATAATGCCTTTGGACGTCGAGACGATGGCGATGCCGAGTCCGCGCAGCACGCGCGGCATCTCGTCGGCGCCGGCGTAGACGCGCAGACCGGGCTTCGAGACCCGGCGCAGGCCGGTGATGGCTTTCTCTTTGCCGCCCACATACTTGAGCGTGACGCGCAAGACGCCCTGCCCGCTGTTGGCGATGTGTTGGACATTTTTGATGTAGCCCTCTTCGAGCAAAATGTCGGCGATGGAACGCTTCAAGTTGGACGCGGGGATATCGACCGTGTCGTGCCGTGCCGCATTGGCGTTGCGGATGCGGGTGAGCATGTCGGCCACGGGATCGGTGATTTGCATCTTGTTACCTCCTTTGGCGCGAGAGGTATACAGGCGGCCGGTTTTTTGGCGGACACACCGCCAAAACCTCTTCCCCCTGGACCCTTACGTCGGCGGGTATGCATCAAAATCGGGCGGCCCCCGGACAAGGCGCCCGGCGGGCGGTCGAAGCCGCCGTCACCAGCTGGCTTTTCTGACGCCGGGGATCTGACCCTTGTAGGCCAGGTTTCTGAAGCAGATGCGGCAGACGCCGAAGTCGCGCAAGTACGCGTGCGGCCGGCCGCAGATCGAACAGCGGTTGTAGGCGCGGCTGGAGAACTTCGGCGGACGCTGCTGCTTTAAAATCATGGATTTTTTGGCCACGGTCCTTCCCTCCCCTAACGTGGGTTGCACCTGCATCCCACAATCAAATTTTGTTTTTTGCTGCCGCTTCGCGGCGACAAAATACTAAACAGTGCGGGCAAACGGCGCCCCCAGCAGGGAAAGCAGCTCGCGGCCCTCTTCGTCGGTCTTGGCGGTGGTGCAGATGACAATGTCCATGCCGCGGATCTTGTCGATCTTGTCGTATTCGATCTCGGGGAATATGAGCTGTTCTTTGAGCCCCAGCGCGTAGTTGCCGCGCCCGTCGAAGGCGTCCGGGCTGATGCCGCGGAAGTCGCGGACGCGGGGCAGCGCCACATTGAGCAGACGGTCTAAAAATTCCCACATGCGGGAGGCGCGCAGCGTCACCTTGACGCCCACCGGCATCCCCTCGCGCAGCTTGAAGTTCGCCACCGATTTGCGGGCCCGCGTCACCACGGCCTTCTGGCCGGTGATCCGCGTGATGTCCGCCACCACGGCGTCCAGCGCCTTGGCGTTGTCGCGGGCGTCGCCGCAGCCGACGTTCACGACGATCTTGTCGACGCGCGGGAGCTGCATGGGGCTTTTGTAGGAGAACCTCTTCATGAGCGCCGGCGCAATCTCTTTGTCATATCTCTCTTTTAAACGTGCCATAACCACCGCACCTCCTTCGTCAAATGGTGTCGCCGCAGTGCTTGCACACGCGATCCTTGGTGCCGTCCAGGTTCAGCACGTGCGCGGCGCGGGTGGGCTTTTTGCACTTTGGACAGACATGCATCACCTTGCAGGCGTAAAGTGCGCCTTCCTTCTTGATGATGCCGCCGGGGTCGGTCTGACGGCGGGGTTTTGTATGCCGCGTCACAATGTTGACGCCCTCCACGATGACCTTGCCGTCCCGGGGGATGGTGGAGAGCACCTTGCCCTGCCGCCCTTTGTCTTTCCCGGAGAGCACGATCACCGTGTCCCCCTTGCGGATATTCAGACTGTTCATAATTTTCACCTGTTTTCTGTGGCGGAGGGCTTTTCCCCCCGCGTATTCCCGCCGCCCCGGGCGCCGTGTCGGTCCTGCCCGGGGTTACGCGCGGATCAGAGCACCTCCGGCGCCAGGGACAGAATCTTCATATAGTCCTTGTCGCGCAGCTCTCTCGCCACCGGGCCAAAGATGCGCGTGCCTCTCGGATTTTTGTCGTCGCGGATGATGACCGCCGCGTTGTCGTCAAACCGGACATGGGTGCCGTCGTTCCGGCGCACGCCGAACGAACTGCGCACGATGACCGCCTTGACCACCTCTCCCTTTTTCACAACGCCGCCCGGCGCCGCCTTGCGCACCGACGCGACGATGACGTCGCCCACATTGCCGTAGCGGCGGGAAGAACCGCCCAGCACGCGGATGCACTTGAGCTCCTTGGCGCCGGTGTTGTCGGCCACCCGGAGTCTCGTTTCCTGCTGAACCATAGAAAGTTTCCCCCTTTATCCGAACGCGCTCGGTTACTGCGCCTTCTGCACGATCTCCACGAGGCGCCAGCGTTTGTCCTTTGACAGCGGACGGGTCTCCATCACACGCACCTTGTCGCCCACGCGGCACTCGTTGCGCTCGTCGTGCGCCTTCAGCTTGTACGTGCTCTTGACGATCTTCTTGTAGAGGGGGTGGCGCACACGGTCCTGGATGGCCACCACAATGGTCTTGTCCATCTTGTCCGAGACAACCACGCCCGTGCGGGTCTTGCGGAAGTGGCGCTTCGCCTCTGTCTCGGCCGGCTGTGTCTCGGCGGCCTGCGGCTCGGAAACGGCCGCTTCCGCCGCCATGATCTCTTCGCTCATTTATTCACAGCCTCCTTCAATTGCTCCTCGCGCAGCTGCTCCGCGCGCAGGATGGTCTTGACGCGGGCAATGTCGCGCCGGACATCGGCGATGCGAATGGGGTTCTCCAGTTGGTTGGTGGCGTGCTGCATCCGCAGGTTGAACAGGTCTTTCTTGAGGTCCGCCAGCTTGCGGTCCAGTTCTGCGGGGGACAGTTCGCGCAGCTCCTTCGCTTTCATCATTGCTCACCGCCTGACGCGATTTCCGTCTCGGCGCGAAGCACAAACTTGCACTTAATCGGCAGTTTGTAGGAGGCGAGGCGCATGGCCTCGCGGGCCACTTCCTCGCTCACGCCGGCAATTTCAAACATGACACGACCGGGCTTTACCACCGCCACCCAGTATTCGGGCGAACCTTTGCCGGAACCCATGCGGGTCTCGGCCGGCTTCTCGGTGACCGGTTTGTGGGGAAAGATCTTGATCCACACCTGCCCGCCGCGGCGGATATAACGGGTCATGGCAATACGGGCGGCCTCGATCTGATTGGAGGTGATCCAGGCCGGTTCCAGCGCCATGAGGCCGAACTCGCCGTGACTCACGGTGTTGCCGCGCAGGGCCTTGCCCTTCATCCGGCCGCGCTGTACGCGGCGGTATTTGACACGTTTGGGTAACAACATTTAACGGGGACCTCCTTCCCTCGGGGGGGTGCCGGGGCGCGGACCGCCCTGGCCGCCGCCAAAGCCGCCGGGGCGCGGGCCGCCGCCCTGACCGCCGCCGGGGCGCGGACCGCCCTGGCCGCCGAAGCCGCCGGGACGCGGACCACCCTGGCCGCCGCCAAAGCCGCCGGGACGCGGGCCGCCCTGGCCGCCGCCAAAGCCGCCGGGACGCGGGCCGCCTTGGCCGCCGCCAAAGCCGCCGGGACGCGGGCCGCCCTGGCCGCCGCCAAAGCCGCCGGGACGTCCGACGCCCTGGCCGCCGCCGCCGAAGCCGCCGGAGCGCGGGCCGCGGTCACGC
>JAITDM010000286.1 GCA_031282535.1 Oscillospiraceae bacterium | reverse complement strand
CCCGACGCCGACCGCCTCTCCATCTGCCAGGTGGACGTGGGCCGGGCGGCTCCGGTACAGATCGTGACCGGCGCCTCCAACGTGACGCCGGACGCCCTCGTGCCCGTGGCCCTGGACGGGGCGCGGCTGCCGGGCGGCAAGGAGATCGGCACGGGCATGCTGCGCGGCGTCGCCTCGGAGGGGATGCTCTGCAGCCTGTCGGAGCTGTCCCTCACGCTGAACGACTTCCCCTACGCCCGGGAGGACGGCATCTTTCTGGTCGAGGAACCCGGGACGCCCGGCCAAGACATCCGGACGGTCCTGGGGCTGGCGGGGCATGTCGTGGAATTCGAGATCACAAACAACCGGCCCGACTGTCTGAGCGTGATCGGTCTGGCGCGCGAGAGCGCCGCCACCTTCGACAAACCGCTCGCCCTCCACGACCCCGCCGTCGCGGGCGGCGGCGGCGACATCGGGGCGCTTTTGTCGGTGTCCGTCGAGGACGCCGCGCTCTGCCCGCGCTACACGGCGCGCATGGTGCGCGGCGTGAAGATCGGCCCGTCGCCCCGCTGGCTGCGGGAGCGCCTGCGCGCCTCCGGCGTGCGTCCGATCAACAACATCGTGGACATCACAAACTATGTGATGCTGGAATACGGCCAGCCGATGCACGCGTTTGATTACGCCTGCCTGGAAAACGGCCGGATCGTCGTGCGGCGCGCCCGGCCCGGGGAGACATTGGAGACGCTGGACGGCCGGGCCCGGGCACTGGAGACCTCCATGCTGCTCATCGCCGACGCCGAGCGCCCGGTCGGCGTGGCCGGCGTCATGGGCGGCGCAAACAGCGAGATCACGGAGGAGACGCGCGACATCGTGTTCGAATCCGCCAACTTTAACGGCCCCTCGGTGCGCCGCACCGCGCTGGCGCTCGGCATGCGCACGGACGCCTCGTCCCGCTTCGAGAAGGGGCTTGACCCCACGTCCACCGTCCCCGCCGTCGACCGCGCCTGCGAACTGGTTGAGCGGCTGGGCGCGGGCACGGTCTGCGACGGGCGGATCGACGTCTGTCACGTGGACACGGCGCCCCGCGTGCTGTCGCTCGACCCCGGCCGGATCAACGCCCTGCTGGGCACGCAGTTCTCCGCCGGCGAGATCGCCGCCTATCTGACCCGGCTCGGGTTTTCCGTGCGGGGCGAGGCGGTGACGGTGCCGTCCTGGCGGGCCGATGTGGAGGGCACGGCCGATCTGGCCGAGGAGGCGGCCCGGCTTTACGGCTACAACGCCATCGTGCCGGCGCCGCTGCCCGGGGGATCTCTCGGCCTGCTCACCGAAAAACAGCGCGGGGAACGGCTGACGCGGTCGCTCTGCCGCGCCGCGGGTTACAGCGAGATTTTGACCTATTCGTTCGTCAGCCCGTCCTGGTTTGACAAACTGGCCCTCCCGGCGTCGGACGCGCGCCGCCGCTGCGTACGGATCGAAAACCCGCTGGGGGAGGACACCGGCGTCATGCGCACCACCGCCCTCCCCTCCATGCTGGACGCGCTGGGACGCAACGAGGCCGGCCGCAACCGGGATGTGGCGTTTTTCGAGCTGGCGCAGACCTACCGGCCCGCCGGCGACGCGCTTCCGGAGGAGCGCCCCATCCTGACGCTGGGCGCCTATGGGAACCGGGATTTCTTCGCGCTCAAGGGCGCGGTGGAGACAATCCTGGACGCTCTGCGGATCCCGGACGTCGCCTTCACGCGGGCCTGCAAACCCTCCTACCACCCGGGCCGCTGCGCCGAAGTGCGCGCGGGCGGCGTCGCACTGGGCGTGCTGGGCGAGGTGCACCCGACGGTGGCGGAGGCCTTTGGGCTCTCCCAGCGGACCGTCGCGGCCGAGCTGGACTTTCTGACCATGCTCTCCGTACAGACACAAGCGGAGAGATTCACCCCCCTGCCGCGTTTCCCCGCCGTCTCGCGCGACCTCGCCGTCGTGTGCGCCGCCGGGACGCCGGCGGCCGAACTCGCGGCGGTGATCCGCGGGAGCATCGGCGCGCTGCTGGCGGACTGCCGCGTCTTTGACGTCTACACCGGCAGCCAGATCCCCGCCGGGCAGAAGAGCGTGGCCTTCGCGCTGGCCCTGCGGGCCGGCGACAGGACGCTGACCGACGAGGAGGCCGACGTGCTGCTGCGCCGCGCGCTCGACGCGCTGCAGACCGCCTTTGGGGTCTCTCTGCGGCGTTAAAACACCGGCCAAACACCCGGAGGCCGGCGCCCGGGCGCCGGCCTCTAAAAAAAAACCTTTACAAAACGGAAACAATTGTTGTACGATAGACGAAAGAAAGCATGCGGGCCGGGCGGCCGGACCGCGGGCGGACGATGGAAAGGGGCGGCCGGTTTGGACGACAACACACGCAAATTCACCGTTGTGGACGACCTCGCGAAGGAGATGAAAATAACCCTGACCACCGTGTACAACGCCCTGCAGGAAAAGGGATACAACCCCATCAACCAGATTGTGGGGTATCTTCTGTCGGAGGACCCCACCTACATCACCAATCACCTGGGCGCCCGCAGCCTCATCCGCAAGATCGACAGGGATGAACTGCTGCAGGAGCTTGTGAAGCACTATCTCGACTAACGTGGGTTGCACCTGCAACCCACAACCCAAATTCTTGTTTTTTGTTGCCGCTTCGCGGCGACAAGGTACTAATTAGGCTGTGATGGCATGGATTTCTCCTCTCTGCGGCTCATCGTCCTGGCCGGGCATTACGGCAGCGGCAAGACGCATCTCGCCGTCAACCTGGCGCTGCGGTGGCGCGCGGTCCGCGCCCCGGTGGCGCTGGCGGACCTGGACATCGTAAACCCCTACTACCGGGCCAAAGACGCGTCCGCCTGGCTGCGCGAGGCGGACGTCCGCCTGATCTCCTCGGCCTTTGCCGGCTCCAACCTGGACGCTCCCGCCGTCCCCCCCGAGATGGGGCGGATCTTCGACGACGACACGCTGTGCGCCGTCGTCGACGTGGGCGGCGACGACCGGGGCGCGCTGGCGCTCGGCCGTTATGCCGGCCGGATCGCCGCGCTGCGGGACCGCCGGGCCGTGCTGTGGGTCGTGAACCCCTACCGCCCGCTCACGGGGCGCACCGACGACGCCCTCGCCGTCATGGGGGAGATCGAGGCGGCCGGCAACATCCGCTTCACCGGCATCGTGAACAACGCCAATCTCGGCCCGGAGACGACGCCGGAGAATGTGATCGCCTCCCTGCCCTACGCCGAGACGCTCGCGCGGGAGACCGGCCTGCCCATCGTACTGACCTCCGTGCGGGCGGACTTGCTGCCCGCGGTGGCGGGTCTCGTGCCAAATCCCTTTCCGCTGCGCATCTTCCACAAACCCGAGTGGGTACTGTAAAATTTTGGATGCCATGTCCTGGCAAACCGCGCGCCGGATGGCCCCCGGCGCGTTTTATATATTATGATGTTGGGAAAAGAAGGAGGATCACGATGTCCAAGGTGACGTTTGACGCCGACCGCTGCAAGGGGTGTTCCCTGTGCGTGTCGGCCTGTCCCAAAAAGATTCTGGCCCTCTCCGAGCACACGCTCAACGCGCGGGGCTTTCACCCCGCCGTGATCGTGGACCAGGGCGCCTGCATTGCCTGCGCGTTCTGCGCGATGATGTGCCCGGACACGGTCATCACAGTGGAAAAGTGAGGGGGAGAGTATGACGGAAAAAGTACTGATGAAGGGCAACGAGGCCATTGCGGAAGCGGCGATTCAAGCGGGCTGCCGCTTCTTTTTCGGGTATCCCATCACGCCGCAGACGGAAGTCGCGGCCTACATGGCCCGCCGCATGCCGAAGGTAGACGGACTGTATCTCCAGGCGGAGAGTGAGATCGCCGCCATCAACATGGTCATCGGCGCGTCGGCGGCCGGCCGGCGGGTCATGACATCCAGTTCGAGCCCCGGCATCGCGCTGAAGAGCGAGGGGCTCTCGTACCTGGCCGGCTGCGACCTGCCGGCCGTGATCATCAACATCCAGCGCGGGGGGCCGGGCCTTGGCGGCATCCAGCCCTCCCAGGCGGACTACTTCCACGCCACGCGCAGCACGGGCCACGGCGACTTCCATCTGATCGTGCTGGCGCCCAATTCCGTGCAGGAGATGGTCGACCTCACCCACGCCGCCTTCGACCTGGCCGACCGCCACCGCATGACCGCCATGATTTTGGCCGACGGCATTTTGGGTCAGATGATGGAACCCGTCTCTCTCTCGAAGCCGGACGCCGCGGACCTGCCGCCCAAGGGCTGGGCCACCACGGGCACCGGCGGCGCGCGGCCCCACAACATCATCAACTCCCTGTTTCTCCAGCCGGAGGAACTGGAGCGGACCAACCTCGAACGCTACGACCGCTACGCGCGGATTGAGACCCATGAGACCCGCCACGAGGCCTTCATGCTGAGCGACGCCGAGATCGTGATCGCCGCTTACGGCGCGTGTTCACGCATCGCCAAAAACGCGATCCTGGCCGCCCGGTCGCGCGGGATCCGCGCCGGCCTTTTGCGGCCCATCACGCTCTGGCCGTTCCCCAAGAAGGCCTTCGCCGCCGCGGCCGACACCGCGCGCGCCTTTGTGACGGTGGAGATGAGCATGGGCCAGATGATCGAGGACGTGGAGCTTGCCATCCGCTGCCGCCGGCCCGTCGCCCTCTGCAAGCGCGTGGGCGGCATGGTGCCGACGCCCGAGGAGATCCTGGCCAAAATCGAAGAAATCGCGGGAGGTGTGCGGTGATGCAAACCGTGTTTGAGAGAACCCCCGGCCTGACAGACGCCATTTTACACTACTGCCCCGGCTGTACGCACGGCATCATCCACCGCCTGGTGGCCGAGACGCTCGACGAGCTGGATGCGACCGGCCGCGCGGTGGGCGTCGCGCCGGTGGGCTGCGCCGTGATGGCCTACAACTACTTTGCCTGCGACATGGTGCAGGCGGCCCACGGCCGCGCGCCGGCCGTGGCGACGGGCCTCAAACGCGCCCGCCCGGACTGCGTCGTCTTCACCTATCAGGGCGACGGCGACCTGGCCGCCATCGGCACCGCCGAGACCATCCACGCCGCCGCGCGCGGGGAAAACATCACCGTCATCTTTGTAAACAACGCCATCTACGGCATGACGGGCGGGCAGATGGCGCCCACGACGATCCCCGGGCAGGTCACACAGACCTCCCCGTACGGCCGCGACGTGTCGGTGGCGGGCTACCCGCTGCGCGTCTGCGAGATCCTCGCCTCCATCGACGGCGTGGCCTACGCCGAGCGGGTGTCCGTCGACAGCGTGAAAAACGTACGGGCGGCCAAGAAGGCCATACGCCGCGCCTTCGAAACCCAACTCGCGGGGCGCGGCTTCTCCCTCGTCGAGGTGCTGTCGACCTGCCCCACAAACTGGGGTCTCGACCCCGTGCAGGCGCTCTCCTGGCTGCGCGAGAACATGATCCCCTACTACCCGCCGGGCGTGTACAAGGACAAGGAGCGAGACGCGGCGGCCGGGGAGGTGAGCGTCGATGCATGAGCGGATCCTCATCGCCGGCTTCGGCGGGCAGGGCATTTTGTTTGCCGGCAAGTTTCTGGTCTACGCCAACATGCTGACCGGCAAGGAGGTCTCCTGGCTCCCCTCCTACGGCCCGGAGATGCGCGGCGGCACGGCCAACTGCAGCGTTATTCTGAGCGACACACCCATCGGCTCTCCCATCGTCGACATCCCCGACATTCTGATCGCGATGAACCTGCCCTC
>JAITDM010000116.1 GCA_031282535.1 Oscillospiraceae bacterium | reverse complement strand
GTTGACGGCAGTTTCGCCCTCTTTGGCCATGTCGGAAACGACGGCCGCCTCGTAGAGGTCTTCGGGTGTATTCAACATGCGGTCAAACAGGAACACTTTGGTTCCGGCTTCTTTGGCGGACTGCAAAACGCTGTCCCACCCGTCCGTCGCGGCGGCCGACACCAGTAAGTAGTCCACGCCGTCGGTGATGAATTGTTTTGCGGCGTTCAGCTGCTCGTCATTTTTAAGGCTGTAGTATGTCTGTACATCGTAACCGTTGGCAGCCGTAAACACCGCCTCAAAATCCTTGACATTGGCTTCGCGGTAACCGGACTCGGACGGTGGATTGTTCACGATGCCAACCTTGATGGTCCCTCCGTCGGTGGACGAATCGTCGGGCGCGTTGTTGGAACCATTGTCGGGGGCATTGTCGGAATCACCATTGGACGCATTGCTGGGGGGCGTGGGGGACGTAGCGGAATTGTCCGCACAACCGGCGAACAGCGCAAGCGCCACAAGCGCTGCCAGAACTAGACACAGGACCTTTTTCATAGCTTTTACTCCTCCTAAATGATTTTAGATTTCCGTTTTGGGCTCCTGTTAAACCCGTCGAGCTCATTGTAATACACTTATACGTATAAGTCAAGCAGACAAGCCAAGTATTTTTGATACAAGTTGAGAAATATTTTTAAATTTGTCTTGACAAGTGTCGCCTTCGTGTTTATAATAAATACATGATATTTTCAAGGGAGGCCCTCTCCAAAGGAGGCAGTATGAACAATTACAAATATCGGACCATCGTCGAGTGGGCCAAGTGATATATAGAGGAAAACGGCTTGACGGCGGGGGAGAAATTCTATTCCGAGACAGAGCTTTGCGAGATACACCACGTAAGCCGGCAGACGGTGCGGCAGGCGCTGGCCGTCTTGGAGCGACAGAACATCCTGACGAAAAAGCACGGAAGCGGTACGTTTGTACAGACCACCAAGCACGAAAAGGCGAAATCGATCCCGACTGTCGGCGTGATCGCCACGTATTTCAGCGATTACATTTTCCCGAGCATCGTGACCGGGATCGAGCGCGAATTGGCAAAAAATAACGTGGCGATGCAACTCACCGCAACGCACAATCACGTGGCCGAGGAGACGAGGGCGCTTCAGGCCATGCTTGCGCAGGACATAGACGGCTTGATCGTCGAACCGAGCAAAAGCGGACTGCCCAATCCGAACGCGGCGCTCTATGAAGAAATTCACGCGCGCGGCATACCGCTGATTTTCTTCAATGCAAAATATCCGCAATTGGATTTTCCACTCATTGCCATGGACGACAAAGAGGCCGGGAGATGCGCCGCCGAACACCTGATTTCGTTGGGCCACACGCATGTGTCGGCGCTGCTGGTGTTTGACGACTATCAGGGCCAGCTGCGTTACAAAGGGTTTGTCGAGTGCCTGATCGCGCATGGACTGCCCATCCCGGAGGAACGCGTGCTGTGGTTTTCGACCGGGGAGTTGGATTCGCTTTTCACGCTCTCGAAAGAGCGTGTGAAGGCGATGTTGTCGACCTCTACGGCCGTGATGTGTTACAACGACAAAGTGGCGGTTGAGCTCTTGGATTTCTGTAAAAAAGAGGGCGTTCGCGTACCGGACGACCTCTCCGTGGTCGGCATTGACGACAGCAGTCTTGCGGAGCGCTGCGAAGTGCCGCTGACCTCCGTCAGTCACCCGAAACAGAAACTGGGCGAAAAAGCCGTCGCGCTGCTGCTCGAAATGATCAAGACCGGCGAGCAAAGCGGCCAGGGCTATCTGTACAAGCCCAGGCTGATCGTGCGCGCGTCCGCACGGGCGATACAGCGAGGCTGAAAATGTCCCTCCCGCGGCTTGCAATGGGGGGCGGGCGGTGGTACAATGTAGGCAGAGGCCCCCGCTTTGGGCGGGGGTGAGAGAGCGGCGCGTGGAGAGCGCGCCGCGTGAGAAGGGTGTGACGAGATGGAAGGCAAACCTCGAAGTCCGCTGGACAGCGCGGGATTTCGCGCGGGCGGCGTCATCGGCCGGCAGACGACAGGGCCCCTCTCGCGGAGCCCTGGGACCGGCGTCGTTGTCAGTCATGTTGGGCACCTGTCGTCGCCCCGTGTTCCGGCGTACCCGGCCGGCGTGACGAGGGGCGCCCACGCATGATGGACAGCGGCCTGCCGCGTTTTGTCTGCCGTCTCCCGGGAGGCGGCTTTTTTGCGGCCTTTTGACGCCGCGCCGCGGGATCCCTCCCCCACACGCCGGTCACGCCGGCGCATTTGACAGGGAAAGGATGGATCCCCGATGTTTCTGTTTCGAAAGACGGCCGCACAGAAGCGGCGCCTGCAAAACCAGCGCGTAAGCGAGGACAAACTCCGCGCCTGGGCCGCGCAGCCGCTCGACGCGCTGCTTACGGCGCTGGAGGGAACCCCGGAGGGGCTGACGGGTGCGCAGGCGGAGGCGCGCCTCGACGAGTACGGCGAAAACCGCATCACCACCGGGGCCCGCCACACGGTCCTGCACCGGCTGCGGGAGGCCACGGTCAACCCCTTCAACATGGTGCTCCTCGTCATCGCCGTCATCACGTTTTTCACCGACGTCATCGCCTCGTCCGCGCCCGATTATTTCACCATGTGCATCCTTTTGTATCTGATCGTCGTGTCGAGCCTCGTCGCGTTTGTGCAGAGCCAGCGCTCCCACACCGCCGCCGAGTCCCTGTCCAAGATGATCTCCAACCGGGCCGACGTCCGGCGCGACGGGCAGTGGGTCGAGATCCCGATCGACTGCGTCGTGCCCGGCGACGTCGTGCGGCTCTCCGCCGGGGATATGCTGCCCGCGGACATCCGGTTTTTGTCCACCAAGGACACGTTTGTCGCCCAGGCCGCCCTGACCGGGGAGTCGAACCCCGTGGAGAAATTCAGCGACGCCGCGCCGGACGCCGGCAGCGCGCCGACGGATCTGCCGAACGTCGGTTTCATGGGCTCCAACATCGTCAGCGGCAGCGCCACCGGCGTCGTGCTGGCCACCGGCGGCGACGCCTATCTCGGCTCCCTGGCCCTGTCCCTCTCCGGCGACCGGGCAAAGAACAGCTTCGAGCGCGGTGTGGACGCGGTGAGCCGGCTGCTGCTGCGGTGGATGATGCTGATCGTTCCCGTCGTCTTTCTCGTGAACGGTCTGCTGAAAGGGGACTGGGTGAGCGCGCTGCTCTTCGCCGTCACCGTCGCGGTGGGGCTGACGCCGGAGATGCTGCCCGTCATCATGACCTCGACGCTGGCGAAGGGCGCCGTCTCGCTGTCAAAACAGGACGTCGTCGTGAAGACGCTGGGCGCGATCCAGACCTTTGGAGAGATGGACGTCCTGTGTACGGACAAGACGGGGACGCTGACCGAGGACCGGATCGTTTTGGAAGTCTATATGAATCTGCACGGGGAGGACGACGCGCGCGTGCTGCGCCACGCCTATCTGAACAGCCGCTTTCAGACGGGGCTCAAAAACCTCATCGACCTCGCGATCATCCGCCGCGCCGAGCAGGCCGGTCTCTCGGACCTGCCGGCGGTCTATACCCGCGTCGACGAGATCCCGTTTGACTTCGCCCGGCGGCGGATGAGCGTCGTGCTGGAGGACAAAAGCGGAAAGCGCCAGCTCATCACCAAGGGCGCCGTCGAGGAACTGCTGTCCCTCTGCGCCTTTGTGGAGATGGACGGGGCGGTGCGCCCCCTGGACGCGGAGACCCGCCGGCACGCGCTTTCCCTCTACGAGGCGCACAACGCCGACGGGCTTCGGATGCTCGCCGTGGCCCAGAAAAACGAGGTGCCCGGCAGCGGGACCTTCGGTGTGGCCGACGAGCGGGACATGGTGCTCCTCGGTTTCGTGGGTTTTCTCGATCCGCCCAAGGAGAGCGCCGGGGCCGCCATCGCCGCGCTGCGGGCGCACGGCGTCCGCACGGTGGTGCTGACCGGGGACAGCGCGGGCGTCGCGGTCAAGGTGTGCCGCAAGGTGGGCGTGGACGTGGGCACGGTGCTGACGGGCGCCGACGTGGCGGCGATGGACGACGCCGCGCTGCGGGCGGCGTCGGGGCGGTGCGATCTGTTTGCCAAACTTTCGCCCACCCAGAAGGAGCGCGTCGTGGCGGCGTTTCAGGCCGAGGGCCACACGGTGGGGTACATGGGCGACGGCATCAACGACGCGCCGCCTCTGCGCCAGGCGGACGTCGGTCTCTCGGTGGACAGCGCCGTGGACATCGCGAAGGAGACGGCCGACATCATCCTGCTGAAGAAGGATCTCATGGTGCTGGAGGAGGGTGTCATCCAGGGCCGCCGCACCTTCGGCAACATCATAAAATACATCAAGATGGCCGCCAGCGGCAATTTCGGCAACATGTTTTCGGTGGTGGCCGCCAGTGTTTTTCTGCCGTTTCTGCCGATGCTGCCCGTGCAGATTTTGACGCAGAATCTGCTCTGCGATTTCTCGCAGATGGGCATTCCTTTCGACAGCGTGGACAAGGAGTACATTGCGCAGCCGCGCCGGTGGGAGACGAGGTCGATCCGCACCTTCATGGCGGTCATGGGACCGCTCAGTTCGGTCTTTGACCTGCTCTGTTTCGCCGTGCTGTGGTGGGCGGTCGGCGCGGACGCCGCGCCGCTGTTTCAGAGCGGCTGGTTTGTATTCGGCACGGTGTCGCAGGTGCTTGTGATCCACATGATCCGCACCGCAAAGGTTCCTTTCCTCCAGAGCCGGCCCTCCGCCGCCCTCTATGTGTCGACCTTTGTCATCGCCGTTCTCCCGCTGGCGGTGGGTTTCTCCGGCCTCGCGGTCGGTCTCGACATGGCTCCGCTGCCGCTCCGCTTCGCCCCCTGGCTCGCCCTTCTCCTCGCCGGCTACTTCGCCGCCGCCCAAGTGATCAAACGCTTCTACATCCGCCGCTTCGGCGCGTGGTTATGAGGTGGATGAGGGTTTGACGAACCGGCGTTTTGGGCGTATAATAGCGCTGAAAGCAAAAGAAAACAGGGAGAAATCCGTATCTTTGAAGGGGAGAGAGTGCCGTGATGAACGCCAAGATTCAAAAATTGCTTCGCGACGGCGCGAAGGCTGCTAACGGCGCTTGTCGCCGAGGGGGTCGTCGTCGCCACCGGGGCAAATCGAAACCGGAGGTACAAGATGAAACAGTGACGTAGGTCAAAAAGACGGCGCCAACGGGGGCTGTATGGGGAACAAAACGCGGACGGTCTCGACGTCCGCGGTTTTGGTTTCGGCGGTCACGGCAGCAGGGCCAGGGTTTCGGACAAAACGGCGCCGAGGGCGCCGTGGCTTACGAGTTGGGCCTTGCCGTCGTAAGGTGTGG
>JAITDM010000307.1 GCA_031282535.1 Oscillospiraceae bacterium | reverse complement strand
GACGCGTGCCAGTTCGTCTTTTTAGATACCCCCGGTTTTCACAGGCCGCGCAACCGTTTGGGGGAACACATGGTGCGGCTTGTCCGGGAGACGGCTCTCGGCGTGGACGTCGTCGTCCTCATGGTGGAGCCTGTGGCCCGCATCGGCACGCCGGAGGCGCTGCTCATCGAGCAGCTCGCCCGCGCGCGCGCCGGGGAGGCGCCGCCCGCCGTGCTGGTCATCCACAAGATCGACACCGTGAAGAAGGAGACGCTGCTGGCCGTCATCGAGGCCTATCGGCCGGCCCTGCCCTGGGCCGCCGTCATCCCGCTCTCCGCGCGCGCCGGGGACGGCGTGGCGTTTCTCTTTGACGAGCTGGCGCCGCTGCTGCCGGAGGGGCCGGCGCTCTATCCGGAGGGGCAGGTCACCGACCAGCCGGACCGGATGCTGATCGCGGAGATCGTGCGGGAAAAACTGCTGAATCACCTCGAACAGGAGGTGCCCCACGGGGTGGCCGTCGTGACGGACACGCTCCGCGAGCGGGAAAACGGCCTGGTGGACGTCGGGGTGACGATCGTCTGCGAGCGCGAGTCGCACAAGGGCATCTTGATCGGCCGGCGCGGCGCGATGCTGAAACAGGTGGGACAGGAGGCGCGGGCCGAGTTGGAGGAGATGTACGGCGGGCCTGTCCACTTTCAGTCCTGGGTCAAGGTCAAGACAGACTGGCGCGACAAGCCGGGCCAGCTCCGGGACCTCGGCTTCGATCTGTAACGCGGTGAACGGCGCACGGGGCGCCGGGACCCGGGACCGGGGGATGTGAGATGCACTGGCAGACCGAGGGTTTTGTGCTGCGCGAGGCGCTCTACCGGGAAAACGATAAGATCCTCACCGTGCTCACCCGCGCGGAGGGCAAGCGCACGGTGGCGGTCCGCGGCGCGCGGCGCAGCGGCGGCCCGCTGATGGCGGCCGCACAGCCCTTTGTCTACGCGCACATGACGCTCTTTGAACACAGAGGGCGCTGTACGCTCGACGACGCCGAGATCATCGACTCGTTCCACGCGCTGCGCACGGACATCGAACGGCTGTCCCTGGCCGCGTACCTGGCGGAACTCTGTGAGACGCTGGCCGGGGAGGTGGCCGACCCGGCGCTGCTGAACCTGATCCTCAACGCCTGCCACGCGCTGGCGCATTTTGAAAAACCGCCGGCGCTTGTCAAACCGGCGGCGGAGTTTCGGATGATGTCGGTCTGCGGCTTTCAGCCGGCGGTGGAGGCGTGCCCCGTCTGCGGGCGCGCGCCCCCTGTGGAACCGTGCCTCCACCTGGGCCAGGGGAGCGTGCATTGCGCCGCCTGCCGCGCCGGGCTGGAGGGGGGGCTGTCGCTGCCCCTCGGCACGGACGCCTGGCGGGCCCTGCGGCACGTTGTGCACGGCGACGCCAAGCGGCTGTTTTCTTTTGCCCTGCCCGCCGGCGCGCTGGCCATGCTCTCGGCCGCCGCGGAGGCCTTCGTGCTCGCCCAACTCGAACGCGGGTTTCACACGCTGCACTTCTACAAAAGAATTGTAAAATAATGGTAAATATGCGCCCGATCGGGCGCCGGGGGCGCTGCGGTTTCACAGACCCTCAAGCGAAAGGACGGACGATGGCGGACGCTTTGGTGGAGAAATCTTATAGGACATTGGAGCTGCCGGCCGTGCTGGAGTTGCTCGCCGGGGAGGCCGTCTGCGAGGCGGCCCGCGAGGCGGCCCGGGCGCTCAGGCCGGCGGACAGCCTCTGGGAGGCCGAACGCCGCCAGCGGGAGACCGACGCCGCGCACACCCTCATCGGGCTGCGGGGCAGCCCTGTCTTTTCCGGCGTCCGCGCGGTGGGCCTCTCCCTGCGCCGGGCGGAGCTGGGGGGCGTACTGACGCCCCGGGAGCTGCTGGACATCGCCTCTCTGCTGCACACGGCGCGCACCGTGAAGGACTACGGCAGCCAGGACGGGCACGTGAAGACCGACATCGACCACCTGTTTGCCGTCCTGAAGGCGAACAAGTATCTGGAGGAGCGCATCACGACGGTGATTTTGAGCGAGGAGGAGATCGCCGACATCGCCTCGTCCGCGCTCGCCGACATCCGCCGCCACATGCGCGCCGTGAGCGCGCGCGCGCGGGAGACGCTGCAGCGCATCATCTCCTCCTCCGCCTACGCGCGGCACTTGCAGGAGCCCATCATCACGATCCGGTCGGACCGCTATGTCATCCCGGTGAAGAGCGAGTCCCGCGGGGAGGTGCCGGGGCTTGTCCACGACGTGTCGGCGTCCGGCGCCACGTTCTTCATCGAGCCGCTGCCCGTCGTGCAGATGGGCAACGAGCTGCGGGAACTGGCCGCCAAGGAGAAGGCCGAGATCGAGCGCATTTTGGCGGAGCTCTCGGCGCAGGCCGCCGAACACGCCGACGACATGGAGAACGATTACGACGCGCTGGTGGCGCTGGACTTGATCTTCGCGAAGGGTAAGCTCTCGCTGCAGATGGACGCCGCCCGGCCGGCGCTGAACGAGACGGGTGAGGTCTCGCTGCGCGAGGCGAGACACCCGCTCATCGCCCGCGGGCAGGTGGTGCCCGTCTCGGTGCGGCTGGGGCAGACCTTCGACACGCTGATCATCACGGGCCCGAACACCGGCGGCAAGACGGTGACGCTCAAGACCCTCGGCCTTTTCACGCTCATGGCCGCCTGCGGGCTGCACGTCCCGGCGCTGGAGGGCAGCGTGCTGTCGCGCTTCGACGCGGTGCTGGCCGACATCGGCGACGAGCAGAGCATCGAGCAGTCGCTCTCGACGTTTTCGTCGCACATGACGAACATCGTGTCGATTTTGGACCGGGCCGGTCCGTCCACGCTGGTGTTGTTCGACGAGCTCGGCGCGGGCACGGACCCGGTGGAGGGCGCGGCGCTGGCCGTGGCGATCATCCAGCACGCCCGCATGCTCGGCGCGCGCGTGGCCGCCACAACGCACTACGCCGAACTGAAGGCGTTCGCGCTGAGCACGAAGGGGGTGGAAAACGCCTCCTGCGAATTCGACGTGGAGACGCTGCGGCCGACCTACCGGCTGCTCATCGGCGTACCCGGGCGCTCCAACGCCTTCGCCATCTCCCGCCGGCTCGGCCTGCCCGAGGAGGTCATCGCGCGCGCCGGCGCGCAGGTGGGGGCGGAGGACGCCTCCTTCGAAGAGGTGCTGGCGAGGCTCGAAGCCGAGCGTCAGGCCATGGAGCGCGCCAGGCAGGCGGCGGACGCGGACCGCCTGGCGGCGGAGGAACATCTGCGCCGGAGCCGGGAGGCCCGCGCCCTCGCGGAGCGCGCGCAGGAGAAGACGGCGGACCGCGCCCGCGCGGAGGCGCGTCTCATCCTGGAACAGGCGCGTATGGCGGCCGACGAGGTGCTGCGGGAGGCCAAGGAGCTGAAGACGCGCGCCGACGGGGCCATGCAGGCGCAGGAGTACAACGACGCGCGCGCCGCGCTCCGCCGCCGCCTGCGCGAGGCGGACGAGGCGGTCTCCGGCGGCCGGGCGGGCGAGGCGCCGGCGGTGGAGAAGCCCGCGCGCCCCGTCGTGCCGGGGGACACGGTGGAACTGCCCAAGGTGGGCACGCGGGCCGTCGTGCTGGCCCGGCAGGGGCAGACGCTCACGCTGCAGGCCGGCCTTTTGAAGGTGACGGTCCGGGAGGACGAAGTGCGGCTCGTAGACGCGCCCAAAGTCATGTGGGAGACGGACCGGGACCGGCGTCCGGCGCCGATCGCGCCGGGTGCGTCTTCGCCCGCCGGCCCCAGACTGGAGGCCGCCGCGCGGGAACTGGATCTGCGGGGCCAGGCGGCCGACGAGGCGCTGCTGGAGCTGGACCGTTTTCTCGACCAGGCGGTGCTGGGCGGGCTGCACACCGTGACCATCATCCACGGAAAAGGCACCGGGGTTTTGCGCAAAGCCGTCCAGACGGCGTTGCGCGGCTGCCGTCAGGTGGCCGCTTTCCGGCCGGGCCGCTATGGGGAGGGGGAACAGGGCGTGACGATTGTAGAACTGAAATAAACGGGGCCCCGGCGCCTAAATGCGCGTCCGCGTCCGTGTGTTCTCAAAAAATAGTTGACTTATCCTGTTTCGATTGGTATAGTAGGTATAGTAATATCGTGAGAAGACGGATCACGCCAGTGAGGGAGATGGTACGATGGTTTCCCGTGAAGTGACGGTTAACAATCAGGTGGGGCTGCACGCCCGGCCCGCTACTTTTTTTATACAAAAGGCCAATGAGTACAAAAGCAGCATCTGGGTGGAAAAAGAGGAACGCCGTGTCAACGCCAAGAGTTTGCTTGGTGTGTTGTCCCTGGGCATCATCCGGGGGACACAGATCAACATCATGGCCGACGGCGCCGATGAAGAGGACGCGGTGGACGCGTTGGTGGAACTCATCTCCTCCAATTTCACAGAGGTATAGCGCCAAAACGACACAGAGCACCGCCGCCCGGCGGCGCTTTTTGTTATGCGGCGGGAGGGATACCCCATGACCAAACTCCAGAGCCTGAAACAAAAGGCGCTTTCGCTGCCGTTGCGCCCCGGCGTCTACATCATGATGAACGCGAGCGCCGAGGTCCTCTACATCGGCAAGGCCAAGATGCTGAAACACCGCGTCAGCCAATATTTTCAGGACTCGGCGGCCCACAGCGCCAAGACGGCCGCCATGGTGTCGCAGGTGGACGACTTCGACACCATTGTGGCGGACAGCGAATTTGAGGCGCTGGTGCTCGAGTGCTCTCTGATCAAGCGCCACCAGCCCCGGTACAACATCCTGCTGAAAGACGACAAGGGATATCCGTTTATCCGCCTGTCGGTGCAGGAGGCGTACCCGCGCTTTACCCTGGCGAACAAGTGGAAGGACGACGGCGCGCGCTATTTCGGGCCCTACGGCGGCCGGCAGACCACACAGCGCGTCATCGAAGCGGTGTGCGGCGTGTTTCGGTTGCCCGTCTGCCGGCGGCAGTTCCCGCGGGACATCGGCCGCGAGAGGCCCTGTCTGCAGTACCACATGGGCCGCTGTCTCGCCCCCTGCCGGGGCGGCGTCGCCCCGGAGGAGATGCGGGCTGCCGTGAGGCAGGCCGTCTCCGTGTTGGAGGGAAAGTATCTCGCCGTGGCGGACGAGCTGCGCGCGGAGATGGAGCGCGCCGCCGAGGCGCTGCTCTTTGAAAAGGCGGCCCAGCTCCGCGACCAGCTGAATGGGATTGTCCGTCTGGGCGCCCGTCAGAAAGTCGTCTCGGGCAGCATGGCGGACACCGACGTGATCGGCGTCTGCGCCACCGAGGCCAAGACCTGCCTGGCCGTACTGCACTTCATCGACGGGGCGCTCTTCGACCGCGACGTAACCGTCGTGGGGCAGGAGCTCTCCGGGGAGGCGCGCGACACCGTCTCCGCGTTTGTCAAACAATTTTATCTGCCGCGCCGCGCTTTTCCCCGACAGATCCTGCTGCCCTGCACGCTGGAGGATGGCGAGGCCGTCGCCGCGTGGCTGGGCGGCCTGGCCGGGCACCGGGTGGAACTCGTCGCGCCGAAGCGGGGCGAGAAGCGCCGGCTCGTCGAGATGGCGGAGAACAACGCCCGCGAGGAGGCCGTCCGGCTGACGACCGCCGAGGAGCGCGCCGGCGCGCTGACGACGGCCCTGCAGCGCATGCTCGGCCTGCCGCGTCCGCCCCGCCGTCTGGAGGCCTACGACATCTCGCACACCGGCGGGCAGGACACGGTGGGCGCCATGACGGTTTTCTTCGACACGGCGCCGCGCAAAAAAGACTACCGCCGTTTTTTGATCCGGGCGAGCGGCGCGTCGGACGATTACGACGCCATGCGCGAGACGCTGACCCGCCGGTTTGCCCGCCTGAACGCGGGGGACAAAGGCTTTGCGGAGGCGCCCGACCTGCTTCTCATCGACGGGGGGCAGGCGCACGCGGCGGCGGCGCTGTCCGTCCTTGCGGCGTGCGGACTGGACATCCCGGTCTACGGGATGGTCAAGGACGACAGGCACCGCACCCGGGCGCTGGTCTCGCCGGAGGGGCGGGAGGTGGGGATCCAGGCGATCCCCGCGCTGTTTTCGCTCATCGGGCGCATACAAGAGGAGACGCACCGCTTTGCCGTCACGTACCACCACGCGCGCCACGGCAAGCAGTCCGTCCGCTCCGGGCTCGACGGCATCCCGGGCCTGGGGCCGGCGCGCCGGGCGGCGTTGTTGCGCCATTTCAAACTGATCCGGCACATCCGGGCGGCGGACCCGGAGACGCTCGCGGCCGTGCTGCCGAAACCGGTGGCGCAGGCCGTCTATGCGCATTTTCATCCGCAGTGAGGAGGGACCGCCATGCGAGTCATCACGGGCCGCGCGCGCGGCCGGAACCTGCGTACCGTACCGGGCGACGCCGTGCGGCCCACGTCGCAGCGGGTGAAGGAGGCCATCTTCAGCATCATCCAGTTCGACGTCGAGGGCCGCCGCGTGCTGGATCTCTTTTCCGGCAGCGGCCAGCTCGGCATCGAGGCGCTCAGCCGGGGCGCGCGCGCGGCGGTGTTTGTAGACAGCAGCCGCGCCTCGCTGGCCGTCACGGAGGAAAATCTGCGGCACACGGGGCTGCACGGCGGCGCCGTCCTTGTCCCCGCGGACGCGCTGGGGTATCTCTCCACGCGCCCGGAGCCCTTCGACATCGTGTTTCTCGACCCGCCGTACCATGCCCAGCTGCTGCCGAAGGCGCTGGACGCCATCGTCCTATTTGACATTGTGAACCCTGGTGGTATAATAATCTGTGAGGCGGACCGCAGCTTCGAGCCGCCGGCGCTGTCCGCGCCCTACCGGCGCGGGCGCACATACCGTTACGGCGCCAAAGCGGTCACGCTCTACCAAAAAGAGACGCTCGGCGGCGTCTTGGTCTGACGGAGAAAACGCGGCGCCGCGGCGCCGGGAAAGGATCGGCTATGAGTCTGGCGATCTATCCGGGCAGTTTCGACCCGGTGACCAACGGACATCTCGACATCATCGCGCGCGCGGCCAGCATCTTCGAGCGGCTGGTCGTGGCGGTCATGCAAAATCCGCGCAAGAGCGTGCTGTTTTCCGCCGAGGAACGGGTGGCGCTGCTGCGCCGCGTGACGCAGGATCTCCCCAATGTGGAGATCGACACCTCGCCGATCCTCTTGGCCGAGTACGCCGCCGCCCGCGGCGCGCGGGTGCTGGTCAAGGGGCTGCGCGCCGTGTCGGACTTCGAACTGGAGTTTCAGATGGCGCTGCTGAACCGCAAGCTCAACCCGCAGCTCGACACGGTGTTTCTGACCACCGGAGAGACGCACCAGTATCTGAGTTCCAGCATTGTCAAGGAAATCGGCTCGCTCGGCGGCGACATCTCATACTTTGTGCCGCCCGAGATCTGCGGCGACGTCGCGTGCAAACTGAGAAGAGGATAAAAGGGGGACATACAACCATGGCAGGCGGAGTGGAAGAGCTTCTCGGCATGCTCTACGAGATGGTGCAAAACGCCTTCTCGCTGCCGTTTGGCTCGGATCGCTGTATTCTGGACAAGGACAAGCTGCTCGGTCTGGTGGACGAGATCAACGCGATTTTGCCCACGGATTTAAAGCAGGCGCGCTCCATTGTCGAGGGGCGCAACGAGATCATCAGCGCCGCGAAGCGGGAGGCCGAGGCGCTCAAACGGCAGGCGGAGGAACGCGCCCGGCAGCTCGTCAGCCAAGAGGAGGTCCTGGTGGTCGCGCGGCAGAAGGCCAACGACATCATTTTGGTGGCCGAGACCAAGGCCAAGGAGATGCGGCGCGCGGCCAACGAGTATGTGGACAACACGTTGAAGCGCACGGAGGAGGCACTTTCCGAGGCGCTCTCCGAGGTGCGCACCTCGCACGTGGAGTTCAGGTCCGCGGCGGCCGGCAAACGGCCGGGGACCGAGTGAGAGCCTGTTTAGTTTTTTGTCGCCGCGAAGCGGCAACAAAAATTCGGGTTGCAGGTGCAACCCACGTTAGAGAGAGCTTAGAGAGAGAGGGGGACCGCTGATGGAGGCGATCAACCGCAACGAGATAGAAAACGTTTTGATGCGCGGCGGCGCCTACAGCGAGTTATTTGATCTGCTCCGACTCGTGGACGCGGAGAAGTGCGAGATCATGGAGCTCATGCCGGACGGCGTGGTGAACACGCACGTCAGTTGTACGGATATTTTTGACTGCAATGAGCGCTGCAAAAACTGCACCTCCATCCGCGCGTACTACACGGGCGAGACAGTGGTGAAGCTGGAGTATCACAAGGGCGTCGTCCTGCTGGTTCTCTCCGTACCGCTGATGATGGAAGGCAAGCGCTACATTGCGGAGATGATCAAAGACATCACCCAGAGCATGACGGTCGACTACTACGACGACACGATCAATAAAAATGTGGAGTTCATCATCTCCGAGCTCAACACCCTCTCGCAGACGGACGGCCTCACGGGGATTTTGAACAAGCGGTACATCGACGAACATCTGCCCATCTCGCTCAACGCCAGCAAGGCCATCTCATGCCCGCTGTCGATCGCCCTGTTTGACATCGATCTGTTCAAGCCCATCAACGACACCCACGGACATCTCTGCGGGGACTATGTCCTCCACGAGTTCGCGCAGCTGCTTCAGGCGCAAATCAAACGGCAGTCCGACTGGGTGGCGCGTTACGGCGGCGAGGAGTTCCTGCTGTGCCTGCCGGGAGCGCCCCTGGAGGACTGCCGTGAGATGGTCGAGAGCGTGCGTGAGAAAGTTGAGAAACATGCCTTTGTCTATGAGGGCACGCCCATTCGCATCACCGTGAGCGCCGGCGTGGCCGCCATGGAGGTGGACGACGACACGGAGACGCTCATCAAACGGGCCGACCACAACCTGTACCAGGCCAAGCAAGAGGGGCGCAACCGGGTCGTTTGATGCGGCTATGCCGCGCGGGACGCCGCAGGGCTGTGCGGGATGCCACAGGGGTGCGCGGGATGCCGAGGGTAGCGCGGGACGCCGCAGCGGGATGCCGAGGGTAGCGATGCCGTAGCGGGATGCCGAAAGGGACGCGGGATGCCGAGGGTAGCGCGGGACGCCGAGGGCGGCGTCCCCTACGATGCTCCCCGTGGAGGCGGTTTGGTGGGTTTGGCGCGCCCGATGAAGTGGACGCAGCCCCTGTTGGCCTGGCCCACGGAGGCGGCCTGTTCCAGACGGCAGGCGCCCTCCTGCTGATAGATGCAGGATTCGGTACACGTGATCAAACACATACTCATAGTGTGCGCAAAGCGCGTCGAAATAAGATGCCAATAGATGCCATTGATGGTTCAAGTGTCCGTTGCGGGGCCGGGCCGGTTTACCGGGGGTTGCCGGCGGCGTCGCTGTGGCGTTTGCCGAAGCGCTCCTGGTATTCGAAGATGGACTGCCGGATGATCTCCAGCGCGGCCCGCTGGCCGCGCACTTCGTTCACCGCAGTCTCCTTGCCCTCCAGTTCCTTGTACACCCGGAAGAAGTGCTGCATCTCCGAGAAGATGTGGTTGGGGAGGGCTTCGATGCTGCGGTAGGAGTTGTAGGTGGGGTCGTCGAAGGGGATGGCGATGATCTTCTCGTCGGTCTCGTCGCCGTCGATCATGGAGATGACGCCGATGGGGTAGGTCTGGACCAGCACGAGCGGCTCGATGGGTTCGGAGCAGAGCACCAGCACGTCGAGCGGGTCGCCGTCCTCGGCGTAGGTCCGGGGGATGAAACCGTAGTTGGCGGGGTAGTGCGTGGAGGTGTGCAGGATCCTGTCCAGGCGGATGAGTCCGGTCTCTTTGTCGAGTTCGTACTTCTTTTTGGAGCCTTTGCCGATCTCGATGACGGAGACAAAGTCCTCCGGCCGGATGCGGTCGGGCCGGATGTCGTGCCAGATGTTGTGCATAACACCTTCTTCTCCCTTCTTTTGTCGGGCTGTTCTCTTTCCTTTTGCTATATTCTACTATATCCGTTTTGCGCCGCGCCGTCAATGGTCTGGCCGGCGCCCAGAAAAAAATCGTGCAAATCCCGCCTGCGCGCTTGACTTCTGTGGCAACAGTTGCTATACTAATAAAGCATGTGACTCTTTGCGGTCGTGGCGGAATGGCATACGCGCTAGCTTGAGGTGCTAGTACTCGACAAGGGTGTGCGGGTTCAAGTCCCGCCGACCGCACCAGATCCTGAAAATCCGAACCGTACCGGTGTGAAAATCATCTGGGATGGCTTCGGATTTTTATGTTTAGGCGCGGCCAAACCATCACGTGACAGTTCCTTGGCCGGGCGGCGGTTATACGCCTATGGACATTCTCAGACGCCTTTTGGGGGTGGCTTCGGATTTGTCTTCAATGACTTCAAAACGAAGGGCTTTCAGGTATTTGTTCAGATATCGGGTTTTGTCGCTCTGGAGCTGTTTTTCGGTGCCGGTGAACCGGCATTCCTCAAAAATGCTGTCGACCAGGTCGTCGACGTCGAACACAGACCAGATCCCCGTCTCGTTGAAATCGTCGACGTATGCCTGCAGCGAAGCTTTGAAAGCCATTTCCTTGAATTCCTCGATGTTGCCCTTGCTGAAGTCGTCCATCGCGCAGTAATAAATGCCGCTGTTGGCCATCGCGTCTTTGAGGGCGCTTCCGGTTTTGGAATATTC
>JAITDM010000270.1 GCA_031282535.1 Oscillospiraceae bacterium | reverse complement strand
TCTGCCAGTTCCTTGAGCCATGCCGGGAGCGTAACATTTGTCTTGACCGCGCGGTTGTCCAGATTATTTTTGACGATGTCCGGATACACGGTGACAGGAGAGACGACCCAGCCGGCGTTGGTTTCCGGCTCGACAGTGACATGTTTGGACGACACAGGAAACGGATCATGGTTTTTTTCCAGCGCATACAGATGAAGACCCAAAGCCTTCTGCGCCATCTTTGTGGCATGTTCCAAATTGTCCCCTATGGAAATACAACCGGGGACGTCGGGAAAATATACGCTGTAGGCTCCATCTATTGAAGGTTCGAACACCGCAAAATATGTGAGCTTACGCATTTTTGCCACCTCCGTTTTGCACCAATGATACGCCTAAATCGTGCGCACGTCAAATGCTTTGTGTGTATTTCTCATCTTCGGTCGTCAAGCGGAGGACGGCGGAGCGATCATAAACAAAGTCGAAATAGATAAAAAAACACACAAATCGTCGTTGACTTTGAGAAAAATTTGTAATAAAATGAGTGCGCCTGAGGGCTGGTGCTTCCCCCAGAAAAGGCGACTGCTTTGTGTGCAGACAGGGCGGCCGCCGGTGAGGCTGTCCGTGCAAACGGCCCCGCCCCCGGGGCGGAGCGTCGCGCCGCCGGGCAAAAGGACCCGTTCGGTATATTGGTATGGCGCCATGTACAGGGTCAATCGGAACATTGATGGGAGAAAGGAAAGTGACCGTTGTGATCAGAAAAGTGATCTCTGTGGCCGTGGTGGCCGCACTGCTCATGGTTTCCGCACCGGCGATGACAACCGCAGACAACGAAGACCCCGCCGCCTTCGCAGCGGGCGGAGAAAGCGTGCAGACGACCGTCCTTCAAGCGGCCGGCGCCGCCGGGCGCCGGGAAATCGCCTTGGACGAAGGATGGACCTTCGCGCTGGCGACCCCCTATACGACGTTCCCAAGCAACGTGACCTCCACGAACGCGCAGAGGAGGTATTTGGTCAACCATGGCTTGCCGGACCCCGCGGGGTATCTCACCGAAGACATCATCAGGCCGGATTACGACGACAGCGGCTGGCGCACCGTCAGGATCCCCCACGATTACGCGATCGAGGGGAACCGGACAACCGGCGTCGCCGGCAGCGTCGGCAACCTGCACAGCGGCATCGGCTGGTACAGGAAGACATTTACGGCGTCCGAAGCCATCGAAGCGAACCGCGAACGCGTGCTGATCGAGTTCGAGGGCGTGTATCACAACAGCTACGTGTGGCTGAACGGCGCGTTGATCGGCAATTACTACAACGGCTATACCGGCTTTGCCTTTGACATCACGGACGAGATCCTCTACGGCGGCGCCGAAAACGTCCTGGTGGTCAAAGTCAACAGCGCGAGCCCGTCCGGCCGCTGGTACCACGGCGGAGGCATCATCCGCCCCGTGCGCGTCATCGTCTCCGGGCCGCTGTCGTTCGACCGGCACGGGGTCGTCCTCACATCCCCGGATCTGGAAGCCGCGTACCGCGGCGGCGGCGGCGCCAAACTCGGCGTCAGAGGCGACTGGAGCAGCGCGGACGGCGCCTGCGACGTCTATATGAAGACGACGGTGTACGACGCGGACGGGACGCAGGTGGCGCAGGGGCAAACCGCCGCCGCCGTCGGCGCCGCCGGCGCGCAGCAGTCTCTGGCGCAGACGCTGGAGATCGCCGATGTGCGCCTGTGGTACCCGTGGAACCTCGGCGACCCGTACCTGTACGGCGTGAAGACCGAGCTGTACGCGAAGCCGCAGGGTGCGGACGAGCCGTACCGGCTGGTGGACGTGGTGGAGCAAAATTTCGGCTTCCGCTGGACCGCGCTGGAAAAGACGGATCTTCAGGATCCCTCGAAAGGCGGCTTTTACATCAACGGCGCATACACCAAATTGAACGGCGTCAACATCCACAGCGACACCGGCGCGCTCGGCGCCGTGAGCAACCGGGACGCGTACGAACGCCAGCTGGAACTCCTGATGGGCATGGGCGTCAACTTCCTGCGCACCGCCCACAACCCCGTGGCGAAGAGCATGATCGAATTGTGCAACGAAAAGGGCATCATGGTCATCGAAGAGGCCCACGACAGCTGGGGAGAGGCCAGGGCCACGTACGACTTCGGCGTCTTCTTCTGGGACGAGGTGCCCGGCGACTGGGCGGGCCTGAAGCCAAACGGCTACGACGGCGCCGACCTCCCGGCCAGGCTGGGGGTCGCGTACCCCGGGGTCAAGTACACCTGGGGCACCTGGGTCGTCCAGGAAATGGTAAGGCGGGACATCAACGAGCCCAGCATCGTCATATGGGACATGGGCAACGAGGTCCGGCAGGACAACCTCGGCGGAGGCTACACCCAGGCGGATGTGGCGGCGGACGACGGAACCGGCGACAGGGCGCTGCCCGGGTATGACCCGGTGAGGCGGGTGCCGGGCTGGTACGACGGCACGAAGTACGACGACGAGGCGGTCACGGGGCTCGCCACCAACACGCGAAACGACAGCTACGACGCCTACACCGTCGGCAACGCGTCGATCCCCGGCGTGCAGATCGATCTCTACACGGAGGGGGTGCGGCTGTGTGAAGACGCCAGGGTCATCGACGACACCCGCTACATCATACAGACGTCGGACAACATGCGGTGGCCCAGAGCGGACGACCCGGACGACGATTGGACATACCCCTACACCGGCGGAGACACCAGCATATACGGCCGGTGGGGCTATCTGAGCCGCTACCAGGGCCTCATGGGCCTGCAGTATTCCGCCAGCGACTCAAACGACGTCCTGTACAACAGGTTCACCGGAGACAATTACGTGGCGTTCTTCGAGTCGGAGACCAACGCGGCCGGGAGCAACAGGGGTCTCTACTTTGCGCCGCGAAGCGTATTTTCCGGCCAGAGCTCGGTGCCCGGGAAGTCCGGCTATTCGGGCTACATGAACGGCACGGGCGCCTACTGGAGCGGCGTGCCGATCATCTCGATCAAACGGGACCGCGACCGCAAGTACTTCCTGGGGTCGACCCTGTGGGCAGGCATGGATTATCTCGGAGAGGGGGGCGGCAAAGGGAGCAACTCCGGCGCCATCAACACCGCGGGGTTCTTAAAGGACTACTACTACATGCAAAAGGCGTCGTGGATGTCCCCCGACACGGAAAAGTTCGTCTATCTGATGCCCATCAACTGGAACGACCATGTCCCCGGGGAGACGCTGGACATCCGGGTCTACGCCAACGTGCAGACGGCGGAGCTGTTCCTCAACGGGAAATCCATGGGCGTGAAGAGTTTTGACGTGAAGGAGACCAACTATGGCAAGCGGTACCTCGAAACCTCCAACACGACCCGTGACGACACGTCCCGCGCGTACTGGAAAGAGCCCCTCGTACCGGATCCGAACCCGGGCGGGTACATCAGCCCCGAGGGCGCCAAGGTCATAGAGGCCAGCGGGGATTCCAAGATCCCGGAGGGCGCGCTCTACGGCGACCCCTACCTGACGTGGGAGGACTTCGTCTATGAACCCGGCGTGCTGGAGATCAAGGCCTACGACAGCCCCGCGCGCTACGCGGCGGACAAGGAGGCCAATGTGGTGGCCACGGACAGACTTGTGACCGCGGGCGCGCCGTACGCCGTCGAGATGCGCGCGTACAAGGACAAAATGGTCATGGCGGCCGACGGGGAGAGCCTGATCTATGTGGAGTGCGACATTGTCGACGAAAACGGCAACCTTGTCCCCGACGGCAAGAACCTCGTGGAATTCTCCGTCAGCGGCGCGGCCGTCATCGCCGGCGTCGACAGCGGTGAGAACAACAGCTACAGCCTGACGTCGAAGTGGGGCAACGTGCAGTTCAACACCCGGTCGCAGTACCACGCCGACACGGGCAAGGTACTGGTGATTCTGCAGTCCCTCAAAGGGGTGACGGGGGACATACAGCTGAGCGCCAAGTCCAAGGGTCTGCAGCCGGGCGTGATGAATCTCAGCGCCACCGCGGACGGGACGGAACCGGCGCCGGCGCTGTATCAGGCCGGACCCGTTTTCGGCGCCGTTGAGCGGCGGACATTTGTGACGCCGGCGGGCGTGGCGCTCACGCTGCCGAGAGATGTGACGGTCAACTGCACGGATGTCGTGCTGGGCGATTACACGGTGACAAAGGCCGTCGATTGGGACGAAATCGACCCGGCTTCCTTTGCGGCGCCGGGGCTGTTTACCGTACAGGGAACCATCGACGGGGTCGCCGAAAAGGCGGTCGCCACGGTCTGTGTCGTGAACGCGGGTGAAAAGAGAGACATCTCCTCAAACGCGTTTGCCGGCGCGCAGATCATCCCCACGATCGCCGTAAACACCATGTACCGCTGGGACGACATCCCCGAGGGGCATCCGCTGCGCGGCGGCGCCCTGGCGACGTCCAGCTTCGCCACCGGGAACCCCAACGTCATGCTGCAGGACAACACGTCCAACTGGCAAAACACTTACAGCGGCACGGGCAATTCGTACCAGCTCAGCACGCGGTTTATCGAGACTGTCCCGTACAGTCACGTGGAGTTTTACTGGGACAGCGGCCGGGTTTTCGACACGATCGACCTCACCTTTGTGACGTCCGCCCCCACGGCCACCGCCGCGGGTACGGACGTGCCGGGCCGGTTTGACGTGCAGTACTGGGACGGCGCAGAATGGAAAAATGTGGAAAATCAAACGGTCGATGTGCCGGCGACGGGGACGAACAGGGTGGTCACCCTGCAATTTGACGCCGTATATGCCGAGCGGGTGCGAGTGGGCATGGAGAACGCGACGCCCTGGAGCAACACCGGCGGCATGCGGATCCGGCGCGCCGTCGTCACCGGCTGGGCGCTGGACGTCGCGTCGATCTCGGCGAGCGCCGATTACGAGATTTACGTCACGTCGAAACCGGCGGCGGATTCGGGTCTGTACGATCCGTCATTCAGGGTTGCGAACCTGCAAAATGCGCCGGCGTCCGTCACGGTTTTGCTGGCCGCCTACGACGCGAGCGGCAGGCTGCTGCAAGCGAAATCGTTTGAAAAACAAATCGGCGCCCATGCGAATGAGGAGATTCTCACATCCATGGCGCGGGACGCCGCCGCGGCGGCGGACAAATTCTTCCTCTGGCAGGACGGATACCTGCCGCTGACGGAGGTCACCTCCATATAGCGACAAACGTGTCAGGGGGACGTATAAGTTGACATGTTTTACGCGACAAAGGTGTGTGTCAAGGGTACGTCCCCCCTGACACACACAAACACCCGGGTGGCGGAGTTCA
>JAITDM010000230.1 GCA_031282535.1 Oscillospiraceae bacterium | reverse complement strand
CCACACTGTGAATAGAACTGATGTGACAGGACCTTTCCGACCCGCGCGGCGCTGTCCGACGCGGGCCGGGGCCGGATACCGGGCGAATGCCCGGGGGAGAGGGGTGACGGCTGTGGGGGTGCGGTTGACAGGTTCTCTTCTGAAGCTGAAGCGGGACAGATCAACGCGCGCGCAGGAAAAACAGGAGCAGCAGGAAGTGCTGGAGGCCATGCGCCGGACGCGGCAGGAGCTGTGTCTGGCGCGGTTGAATTTCAACGACGCGCGGGCGCCGGAACTGGTGGAGGCCAGCGTGTACGAGATCAACGCCCTGCAGGCTCGGTACGCCTACTATTTGCGGTTGGCGCGGGAGATGCGGTGCGAGGAGCCGCAGGGGCTTGCCTTTCGGACTGCGCGCCGCCCGGTCTCCTAAAATTCCCACAATCCGGAAATCAATACATTCCAGATTGTGGGAATTTTAGAGGCGTCGAACCAGAGGACGCGGAGAGGAGGGAGACGATGACTGTGCTGCAGCAGGTGCTGCTGGTGCTGTTTGGCGCGGTGGTGTTGGTCGCGGCGCTCAAACTGTTTACGGCCCCGCTCCGACTGCTCTTTAAGTTGCTGCTGAATACAGTGCTGGGCTTTGTCGGGTTGCTGGCGTTCAATCTCATCGGCGGCGCGTTTGGTCTTTCGCTGGGGTTCAGCCTCTTAAACGCCGTTGTCATCGCCGTGCTGGGGCTGCCCGGGTTTGCGCTGCTGCTCTTGCTCCAGTGGTTGTTCGGGCTCTGACGCGCCTTCGCGCCGGCGGCATTTCCGGCGCCTTTACGCAGACCTTCCCGGCGACTGCGCGTCTGGAATGTCCGCGGCGGGCGTGACGAGAGGCGCCCTGTTTTGAGGTACACTTCTCCCGGGGCCGCCCTGTGCGGTCCCGTTTGTTTTGCGCCATGGAGGGGGAAGCCTCAGCCGGCCGCGAGGGTTTCGAAGGCGTGCAGGACCGCGTGGGCCACGGTCTCGTCCTCCTGCACGCTGCCGCCGCTGACGCCGATGCCGCCCACGGTCCGGCCGCCGGTCTGCAGCGGGAAGCCGCCGCCAAAGATCACGAGGCGGCTGTTGGTCACGTTGATGCCGAAGGCGCTGGCGCCCACCTGGGCGATCTGGCCGAACTCGGCCGTCGGCTGGCGCAGCACCGCGGCGGTGTAGGCTTTGTTCTGCGAAATCTCGATGCTGGGTAAAATGGCGTCGCCGAAGCGCTGCAGCAGGCGGAGGTTGCCATTTTCGTCGGTCACGGAAAGGGTGACGCCCACGCCGAGCGAGCGGGACGCCTCCTTGGCGGCCAGCGCCAGCGCCTCGCAGATCTCCTCCGTCAAGACAAATGTGCCCATAGAGACCCTCCTTTTTAGATTTCTGCCAACATCTTATCGCAAACGTCCGGAGAAGACAAGAAAAATTTTGCATGCCGGTCCGCCCGGGGCCATATACTCGTAACGAAACAGGCCCGCAGGGCGCCGAAAATTTCATATGGCCTTGTGCCGGGGAAAGGGATGGACCGCCGCCATGGAGCTGAAGATGCGCACCATTCATTTTTTTGAGCCGATTTTAGAGAGCGACGCGCTTTGGGAGGAGTCGGCCGAGATCATTGTGCCGGACATGTTTCCGGACATCTCGCGCGTGCTGGACACCTCGGGGCTCGCCGTTGTGAAAGAGAAGAGCCTCAAGGAGGGGCAGATAGAGGTCTTTGGTGTGGTGAAGGCCAGTGTGCTCTATGTGCCGGAGGGGGAACAGGGACTGAAAAAGGTCGACGTCGCCCTGCCGTTTTCCCGTCTGTTTGAGGGGCAGGACATCGGCCCGGGGGACAGCGCCGTCGCATGCGCGGCGGTGCTGTCGGCCGAGACATACCCGATCAACCCCCGCAAGGTGCAGGTGAAGGTGGGCATCCGGCTCGACGTCACCGTCTATCACGCGGGGTGCTGGGAAATCTGCCAGGATGTGGAAGAAGCCGCGCTGTATGGCATTCACACGCGCCGGGAGATCGGGAGCGCCTACCTGCCGGTGGCCGTGAGCGACAAGACTTTCACGGTGACGGACGAGTGGGAGGTGCCGGGCAGCCGCCCGCCGGTGTATGAAATCCTGAGGACCGACGTGCGGCTGCACACCCAGGAGGCCAAACCCGTCGGGAACAAGCTGGTGTTCAAGGGCGCCGCCTTTTTGCGCGTCCTCTACGCGGGCCCGCCCGGAGGCGCGGACCTTGCCGACGACATCGTTCTGCTGGAGCAGGAGGTGCCGTTTTCCCAGATCATCGAGTGGGGGGGCGGCGAGGAGACGTGCGACTGTACGATGGACCTGCAGCTGGCCGGGTTGGAACTCGATCTGCGCGCCGGCCTCGCCGGTGAGAGCCGGCTCCTCGGGGTGACGCTGCAGGTGAACGCCCAGGCCGTCGGCATGTCCCCGTGCGACATGGAGGCCGTGGTGGACCTGTATTCGACCGACTACGGTCTGCTGCCGGAGTTTCGCGTCTACCGGGCGGTGCGGCTGCTGGACCGGACGGTGCGCCGGCAGACCGTGCGCGAGAACGGCGAGACGGGCCGCCCGGTCAGTGCGGTGACGGACGCGCAGGTGACGCTCGGCCCCGTGACGCAGCAGCGGGCGGAGAACCAGTTGACGCTCACCGCGCAGGCCGCCGTAAACGTCGTCTACCTGGCGGACGACAGGCGGTTCTATGCGCTCTCGTGGCAGATCCCCGTGTCCTGCGCGCTGGAAGCGCCCGCCGACGCCGGGTGTACGGCGGCGGCGCGCGTGTGCGGAGATGTGCTGGCCACCGGCACGCACGACGGCGTGGAGATTCGGTTCCCCGTGGATTTTGCCGCCACGGTGTCGGCCGTTGAGCCGCTGACCGTTCTGGCCGCCGTGGACGTCGACCGGGAGGCGGCCAAGGACCATACCGGCCGGCCCTCGGTGGTGCTGCGGCGCGCCCGCGAGGGCGAGACCCTGTGGCAGATTGCGAAGGCCCACGACACGACGATGGAGGACATCGCGCAGGCCAACTGTTTGGAGGGGGAGGCGTCCCTCCCGGCCGGGCAGATGCTGCTGATCCCGCGGCACC
>JAITDM010000249.1 GCA_031282535.1 Oscillospiraceae bacterium | reverse complement strand
CCTCCCAAATCGCTCAAACCGCGGAAAATCTTCCGGCGCCAACAGCCGTATCCAGTTATTCTCAAAAACACCGGTCTGATCCTCTCCATCGTCTGCCTTTTGATGAACGGCGTCATGGGCCTGCTCTTTTTTGACGTCCTCGATCCGTTTATGAATCTTGTCTTTTGGAACAGCGCCAACCCCCTGCGGGGTCTCGTCTCCCCGACCCTGTATAAAGCGGCTAAAAACTTCTCGACCAACGAGCACCTGTGGCCTTTTTTCATCGTCTGCCTCGCCAGCTTTTTGCTCTATATCGTGTCCCAGATTCGCTATTCGCTGAAATACCGGAAATTCCGCCGCGAGTGGAAGGCCCGGCACGCATCCCCATCCCCGGAACAGACATCCTGACGATCCTTTTTCATGGCAAACGGCGGCTCCCGGGATAACCGGGAGCCGCCGCCTTGTGGCCAATATGCGGTCACTGCGCCGCCGCGAGCGCGGCCTCGACCGCTTCGGTGAACTGATTGTACGCGATGGTGGCGCCGCTTACCACGTCCACGCCGGACAGCGCGCCCGCCTCCCTGATCTGCGCGAAGCCGAGACCGGCAAAGTACCCGCCAAGCCGCCGGCCTTCGCCGCTCCCCTTCCGCACAAACGTGAGTGCGAGGCCCGTCTTTCCGGGCGCACAGACCTCGGGGGTCCCCTTTCGCACAAACGCGAGCGTGAGGATCGCCATCGTCAGCATGTTCTGGACCACCAGAATCAGGCATTTCAGCAAAACGCGCACCGCCTTTGCCTTCCGCCGCCCGCTATGAGAACCCGCGCGCGTGCGCGGGTTCTCATAAGGAAGGTAGGCTCGATCATATCAGAGACCGGGGCGCGTCAGGCCCGGCGCGCCCCGGGGCGGAAATCGATTTCAGGTCAAAGTTTCCAATTGCTTGATGTTGGCGCCGTAGTGCGGGCCGTCGCTCGCGCTCATCGATTGCATCTGGCCCGATACTGCGCCCGCACACAGGTTAGCATTGCCTGACAGCCACAAGATTAGCACTATCTAACTTTTTTGTCAAGAGAAATTTTCTTTTCCAGGGAAATTTCTTTCAGGGCTTGCATTTTGCCGTCAGCTGTGTTACAATCTTCTTACACTGTTAGCTATATCTAACCTCGACGTGCCGACAGGAGGGTTTTATGCACACATCACTCGAGAGGGCGCTGGCCCGGCACGGCGGCCCCGTGCTGCTCGGGCGCAAGCCGGCGGCCATGTTTCCGCTGCCGGTGTCCGGGGCGGCGCACGCGTACCCCGCCCGTCTCTGCGACGGGGCCTTGTCCCTGGACGTGCTGTGGCGGCGCCAGAGCCATGAGCTGATCCTCGTCTACCGGCCGCCGCTTTTGGAAAAGACGCTGGCCGCCCCCGACGCGCGGGCGGCGCTGACCGGTCTGGGTTATCCGGCCCACGGCGGCGCGGAGGCGCTGCTGGCCTGTCTGAGGCGCCGCTTTCAGACGGCGGAGGACTTCCCCCACGAGGTGGGGTTCTTTCTCGGCTACCCGGCGGAGGATGTGATCGGCTTCATCGAACACAAGGGGCGCGGCTGCAAACTCAGCGGGCCCTGGAAGGTGTACGGCGACGCGGCGCGCGCCCAGGCGCTTTTTTCGGAATACGAGCGGTGCCGGGCCTACCTGCTGGCCCACATTGCGCACGGCGGTTCGCTGCAGACGCTGTCACCGGCCTGCGAGCTTGCGATATCATATCACTGACAGATGGGAGGATTTTACTATGGCAGACACAGCGATTGTATTTTGGAGCGGCACGGGAAACACGAAGGCCATGGCGGAGGGCATCGCGTCCGGCCTACGGACCGCGGGCGCGGAGGCGGATGTATTTGAGGTGCCGGACGTGATGGCCACGGACATCGCCGGCCACGCGAAGATCGCCTTCGGCTGCCCGTCCATGGGCAGCGAGGTCCTGGAGGAGGCGGAATTTGAGCCCTTCTTCGCCGAAGTGGAGGGGTCTCTCGCCGGGAAAAAAGTGGCGCTGTTCGGCTCCTACGGCTGGGGCGACGGGGAATGGATGCGCGACTGGGTGGCGCGCGCCAAAGCCGCGGGCGCCACGCTCTTCGACGACGGCTTCATCGTTCAGGAAGCCCCCGACGAAGCCGCCTGCCTGGACCACGGCAGCCGCTTCGCCGCCTTTTAGGTTGTTGGTTGCAGGTGCAACCCATGTTAGAAAGAAGAAAGAAAGCACAAAAAGGGCCCGTTACGGGCCCTTTTTGTGCTTTTACACGTCACACCACATCGTACCCCTGGTCCTCAATCTCCGCTTTGATTTGGTCCAGCGGCGTCCGGGCGGGGTCGTAGTCCAGCGTCACGGTTCCGGCGCCCAGGTCCACGGCCACGCCGGCGACGCCGGGCAGCCCCCCCACGGCGCCCGTGACGGCCTTCACACAGTGTTCGCAGGACATCCCATCCACCCGCAGGATCGTCTTCTCCATACATCTCCCCCCTCTCCTGAGCCATCCGTCAGCCACATAGTACTGATAGCACTTATAGTGCCTTGTTGCCGCGAAGCGGCAACAAAAAACAAGAATTTGGGTTGTGGGTTGCAGGGGCAACCCACGTTATACACGACATCTTCAACCGATGTCAAAGGGTTTGAGCAGCTTTTCCACTTCGATCGGCCGGCCGGCTTCGTCCATGGTCTCCACCATCGCCAGCGCCCAGCCCTCGATGGCGCCGACGTCGGCGCCGGCCTGCCGGAAGGGCTCGGGGTTTAACACAAAGACGATGTCCTTGTCGTTGGCCGCCATGTCCCGCGCCCACTCAAACATGAAACCGCCGTCCAAGTCGACGCCGAAGTGGTCCATCGCCGCGTGGTGGCCGATGCGCGCGCGCTGCTGCGCCACGATCTGCCCGTAAGACAGCACGGGGCTCTCCGACACCTCCGGCGCCGGGGCCTGCGCGCCCAGCGACGCGCCCGCGACCAACCGTTCGCCCTGCGCCATGCCGTCCGGCAGACGGCCCGGGTCCAGGCCAGCCGCCACAAAGGGGGCCGCGTCCAGCTCCAGCCAAGCGTCGTATACGCCCGTCCGGCTGAAATCCCCGCTCCAGACAAACGCGGCGGCCCCGTCCGGCGCCGTCAGCATCCAGGTGTCCCCGGCCGCGGCGGCCGGCAGAGCGTCCAGCACCCCGGCGAAGGACGTCACCGAACCGTTGCCGATCACGTCGAGCGCGCGGCAGGCGGTGAGCAGCAGGAGCGCCGCGCACAAAGCGCACAGCAAAAGCCTCTTCATGCCGCGCTCACCTCCTCCCGGTCCGCCCGAAACCGTTTGAGCCGCAGGGCGTTTGTCAGCACAGACACCGAGGAGAGACTCATGGCGGCGGCGGCGAAGATGGGGCTCAGCAGCGGCCCGCCCAGCAGGTAGAGAACCCCGGCCGCCACGGGGATGCCGATCGTGTTGTACCCGAAGGCCCAAAACAGATTCTGCTTGATGTTGCGGATGGTACGGCGGCTCAGGCGGATCGCGGTCGGCACGTCCATGAGGTCCGAGCGCATGAGCACAATGTCGGCCGACTCCATCGCCACGTCCGTACCGGAGCCGATGGCGATGCCGATGTCCGCCTGCACCAGCGCCGGCGCGTCGTTGATGCCGTCGCCCACCATGGCGACCCGCTTCCCCTCCCGCTGGAGTTTTTGGATCTCGGAGGACTTGTCCTGGGGCAGCACCTCCGAGAGCACCCGGTCGATGCCGACCTGCCGCGCGATGGCCGCGGCGGTCCTGCGGTTGTCACCCGTGATCATGGCCCCCTCGATGCCCATGCGGTGCAGACTCTCGATGGCCGCGCGGCTCGACGGTTTGACCACGTCGGCCACGGCGACGACGCCGGCGAGCTGCCCGTCGCGCGCCACATACATCGGCGTCTTGCCCTCTTCGGCCAGGCGGTCCGACCCGGCCAGGGTCAGCGCGACGCCCCGCTCCTCCATCAGCGCGGCGTTGCCGACAAGGACCGCCGCGCCGTCGACCACGGCCTCGACGCCGCGCCCGGTCAGCGCCGTAAACCGCTCCGCGAGAGAGAGCGCCAGCCCCTCCGCCCGTGCGCCGTGCACGATCGCCTGGCCCAGCGGGTGTTCGGAGCCCTGCTCCGCCGACGCCGTGAGCCGCCAGAGCTCCTCCTTCGACAGCGCGCCCACGGGCAGGATGTCCGTCACGGTCGGCTTGCCCTCGGTGACGGTGCCCGTCTTGTCGAACACGATGGTGTTCACCTTGTGGGCGGTTTCCAGCGCCTCGCCGCCCTTGATGAGGATGCCGTTTTCGGCGCCCTTGCCGGTGCCGACCATGATGGCGGTCGGCGTCGCCAGCCCCAGGGCGCAGGGGCATGCGATGACCAGAACGGAGATGAAGATCGTCAGCGCAAAGGACACGTCGCCCCTTCCGATGTACCACGCGACGCCGGACAGGAGCGCGATGGCGCACACGATCGGCACAAAGTAGCCGGACACGATGTCGGCGAGCTGCGCGATAGGGGCCTTCGACCCCTGCGCATCCTCCACCAGTTTGATGATCCGCGCGAGCGCCGTGTCGCCGCCGACCCGCGTCGCCGTCACCTGGACCACGCCGTTTGTGTTGAGCGTCGCGGCGTAGACCTCGTCCCCGGCCTGTTTGTCGACCGGCATGCTCTCGCCCGTCAGCATGGACTCGTCCACGGCCGTGTGCCCTTCGCGCACCGTGCCGTCCACCGGGATTTTCGCGCCGGGCCGCACGAGCAGGACGTCGCCGATCTCGACTTCGTCGATGGGGATCTCCGTCTCCGCGCCGTCCCGAAAGACGACGGCCGTCTTCGGCGCGAGGCCCATCAGCTTTTTGATCGCCTCCGAGGTCCGCCCTTTGGAGACGGCCTCCAGGGATTTTCCAAGCAAAATCAGCGTGATGATGACGCCCGCCGTCTCAAAGTAGAGCGCGTCGACCGCATGGAAGTCGCCCTGTGTGATCCGCCACATGTTGTAAACGCTGTAGAGGAAGGCCGCCGAGGTGCCGACGGCGATCAGGGAGTCCATGTTGGGGCTGCGCTGCCAGAGCGCCTTGAAGCCGACCGTGTAAAACCGGTACCCGACGACGATGACCGGCACGACCAGGATGAGCTCGGCCACCGCATACACGAGCGGAAACTGCATTGGCGCGAGCGACGCCGGGAAGGGCAGCCGGACCCAGGTGATCATCGGCGCCATCGCGATGTAGAGGAGCGGCAGGGAGAACACGGCGGCGACGGCAAAGCGGATCCAGAGCGCGCGGATCTCCCGCTGTTTGCGGCGGCGGTCCTCCTCCGCCGCGTCGGTCCGGTCGGCCTCCAACGCCTGGTAGCCGAGCTTCTCGATGGCCGCCCGAAGCGCGGACACGCGGATGCGCTTCGGGTCATATGTCACGAACGCCTTCTCCGCCGCGAGGTTGACGGAGGCCTCGATCACGCCGTCCAGCCGCCGCAGCGTCTTCTCGATCCGCCCCGCGCAGGCCGCGCAGGTCATGCCCCCCACGGGGATGGCGACGGCGCCGCCCGGCGGTTTCTCCAACACCTCGTAGCCGATCTTCACCACCGCCTCTTTAATGGCGGAGAGCGGCACGCTGGCCCCGTCGTATTCCACAAACAACTTCTCGCTGGCCAGATTCACGGCGGCGCGGCGCACGCCCGGGAGCTTGCCCACCACCCGTTCGATCCGCCCCGCGCAGGCCGCGCAGGTCATGCCGCCGATGCTGAGTATCTGGTTGTCCATACAAAACCTCCTCTTCTTCCCCTTTCGGCCGTCTTGAGCGGGACGATCTCATTCAATAGGATGTTTTCCAATTTTGGAAGATGACCGTCGCCTCCTCGAGAAACGCCCCCGAGATCGTGATGTTCTCCTCGTCCACCGTCTTGTAGTCGGCGTAAATCGGCACCGGGTTGCAGCCGCCCTGCGCCTTCTCGATCCGGTCCATTGTGAAGAGGCTGCCGCAGTTCTGGCAGACGAGGGCGTTCCCCTCCTGCTTGTAATACCCCTGCCCGGAGTCGTAGCAGATCTGGCAGGTGTTGAACGCCGTGCGGAGCGTGCCGTCCGGCGCCTTCACCGCGATGACCTCCAACTGGGTGCCGTTCACCTCCACCGGATAAAAAGACGCCTGTTCGGTGATCCCGGCGATGGGAATGACCAGATCGCCCCCGTTTCCCGCCGTTCCGGGGTCCGCCGACGGGGCATCCGGCGCGGCGGGTTCGTCCGCCGGGGCGGAACTGTCCGGCACGCCGTCCCCCTCTTCCGGCGGCGCGGGCGTGTCCGCCGGGCGCGACGGAGCGAGCGGATCACTCGGGTCCGCCGGGTCCGCGCCGGACGGCGCCGGCCCGTCTCCATCCGTCTCCGGCGCCTGGGTCTGCGGGGGTTCCGCCGGCGCCGTGCCGGACACGCCCGGGGTCGCCGGCGCATCCGCCGGCGCGTCGACGCGTCCGCACCCGGCCACCGTGACCAGCAGCGCCAGCGGCACCAACGGCAGCACACTCCACGGCCCGCGCGGGCTTTTGGAGGGGCTCCGTTTCACGGCGTTTTCCGCCGTCGTCCCGTCTGTTGTCCGGCGGCGGCGCTTTGACGTCCCCGCCAAAAAGTACCCGGCGGCGAGCAGAACGACAGGCACCACGCAGTGCCAGTGACTGAGCAAAACACGCATCTCTCATGCCTCACTTCCGATAAAACCGGGGGCGCCGCCCCCGGGCCCTCCGGATCCTTTGGATCTATTCGTCCACGACGGTGATCGTGCTGCGGATCATCCCCATCCAGCAGGAGTAGGGGAACGTGCCCGTCCGGGTCGGCGTGAATTCGATCAAATTGGCCCCTGGCTGGAAGGGGACTTCAATTCCATATTCTGGAATATACATGCGATTGTTACAGCCGTTGAGGCTGCCCTCCGGCGCGTCCACGGTCCATTCCACCGGCACGCCCACCCGGACCGTGATGGGGGTGTAGCGCCCCGGCTTCAGTGTGGTGTTCACCCGCTGCACCTCGGCCGTCTCCGCCGGCGCGTCCGCCGCGGTCCCCTCCGGGCGTGTTTCCGCCGCCGGCGGCGTGGGTTCCGGCGCCTCCGCCGCCGGAGACGAAACAGGGCCGCTCCAGAGGGAGAGCCCGGAGAGCGTCCAGCCGTTTGTGAACATCGAGAGACCGAGCATCACGACCAGCGCCGCGCCGACGGTCATGGCCTTTTTGGTAAAGGTCCGGCTCAGCACCGAGCTGAGCGCGCCGAGGCCGAACATCAGCGGCACGGTCCCCAGCGAAAACACCAGCATGGCGAGCGCGCCCCGGACCGGTCCGCCGGTGGAGAGCGCGTAGAGCTGCATGGCCTGCAGCGGGCCGCACGGCATGAGGCCGTTCAGCAGCCCCACATACAGCGGACCGAGCTTGCGGCCGCCGCCGGCGCTGCCGATCCGCCGGGTAAAGAGGCGCGGCATCCGCGGCACCAGCCGGCGCAGCCCGGGGAAAATCCCCAGCATGGTCAGACCCATGAGGATCATAAACACCCCCGCGAGGAGCTGCACGGCCCCTTTGGCCGCGCCCGAGAGGCTGATCACCGCCCCCAGCGCGCCGACGCCGGCGCCGACCAGCGTATAGGAGAGCACGCGGCCGAGGTTGTACAGCAGGCTCGGCCGCAGCACGACCCGCCGCCCGCCGCCCGCCGCGGTATCCGGCGTGTCCGGCGCCTGCGGGAGGCACTGCGAGAGGTTGAGCCCGCCGCACATCGCCAGACAGTGCACCGAGGTCATGAGTCCGATGACAAAGAGCATGCCATACCCCATGCCCGCCTGCGCGGTGGGGAACGCGCCCAGCCACCCGACGAGACCCAGCTGCCGCAGAATCATATACAGCGCAAGTACGATCAGGAGAATGCCCGCGGCCCGCGCCGCGCCCGCCCCCTTCTCGGTTCCGTCGAGCACCCGGTAGTCCAGCTTGGTGATGATCCCGGCGATGTCGCGCAGCGCGATGATGTCCGCATCGTACGTCACAAAGGCCGTGCCCGCGCTGTAGCTCACCCGCACACTGCGGACACCGGCGGTGTTGCGCAGCGCTTTTTCGATTCTGCTCTGGCAGTGCGCACAGGTCATGCCGCCGATGCGCAGCGTCTTCGTCTTCAGTCCGGCGCCCACGGTTCATCCCTCCCGTTCGTCCCAGCCGTTTGGAGCCCGTACAAAGCCCCTTCGACACCTGATTTGACACCTGAATTGTATCAGGGCAATGTGTAGATTTTGTGTAGACGAAAAAAATTTCCGACTTTGTCAAATTTTCTGAATTACACTCTGGTCATCCGATGTTTTTTGTGGTATAGTTTTTGGGTGTACGGCAAAAAGCGGTCTCCATCCGAAGCGCCCCAGCGTACCTCAATACAAATGGGCGTTCCGCAGCTCCGTGCCCGACGCTGCATCCGGCAGAAGCTGTCAGAGGCGCCCAAGTCAAGGAGTGTGTCGTGAGTATGGATGCAAACACCATACAGGTACTGATCGCCGTGGCCTCCTACATGATCGTCATCGTCGTCATCGGCTTTGTGTGCGCGCGCAAGGCCAACGAAAACAGCGAAAACTACTTCATCGGGGGCCGTTCCCTGGGGCCGTGGGTGGCCGCCATGAGCGCGGAAGCCAGCGACATGAGCGGCTGGCTGCTGATGGGCGTGCCGGGTCTCGCCTACTGGTGCGGTTTCGCGGACGCCGCGTGGACCGCCATTGGCCTGCTCGTGGGCACATACCTCAACTGGCTGATCGTGGCCAAGCCCCTGCGCCGCTACTCCACCCTGGCGGGCAACTCCATCACAATCCCCGAGTTCTTCTCCAACCGTTTTAAAGAGCGCAGCAACAAACCGCTCCTCACCATCGCCTCGCTGATGATCCTCTTCTTCTTTGCCGTATACTCGGGGAGCTGTTTTGTCGCGGGCGGGAAGCTCTTTGCCCAGCTTTTCCAGATGCCATACATCCCGATGATGCTCATCGGCGCGTTCTTCGTGATTCTTTACACCTTTTTGGGCGGCTTTTTGGCCGAGAGTCTGTCCGACTTTCTCCAGGGTATCATCATGATCATCGCGCTGGTGGCCGTACTGGGCGCGGCGGTCATCGCGGCGGGCGGCCTGAACGCCGTGTCCGACAACATCAAAAACATCCCGGGGTTTGTGGATTTCTTTGGCCTCGCGACCCCTGTGACAAACGTCAACGGCGTGCAGGAAGTTTCAAACGGCGTGCCGCTGTTCGGGTCGGCGGCCCCCTACGGTCTGCTCACGATTCTCTCCACGCTGTCGTGGGGACTCGGCTACTTCGGCATGCCGCAGGTGCTGCTTCGGTTCTTCGCGATCCGCCGGTCCCACGAACTGACGCGTTCCCGCCGGATCGCCACGGTCTGGTGCGCCATCTCGCTGGCCGCCGCACTGTTCATCGGCCTCACCGGCCGGGCGCTCTTCCCCGCGTCGGCGGATCTGTCCACCTACGCGGCCGCGGAGAACATCTTCATCATCATTTCCCGCACGCTGTTCCACCCGCTGCTGGCCGGCATCATGATCGCCGGCATTCTCGCGGCGATCATGAGTTCCTCCGACTCCTACCTGCTGATCGCCTCCAGCGCCGTGGCGAAGGATCTCTTCCAAGGTGTGCTCAAAAAGAACGCGACCGACAAACAGGTGATGCTTGTCAGCCGCATCACGCTGCTGGCCGTGGCCGTGGCGGGCATACTCGTCGCGCTGGATGAGAACAGCGTCATTTTCACTGTCGTCAGTTTCGCCTGGGCGGGTTTCGGCGCCAGCTTCGGGCCGCTCGTTTTGTTCTCTCTGTTCTGGAAGCGCTGCACCCACGCCGGCGCGGTGGCCGGGGTGGTCACGGGCGGGGCCATGGTGTTCATCTGGAACTTACTCATCAAACCGCTGGGCGGCGCGTTCGGCATCTACGAGCTGCTGCCCGCTTTCCTGCTCTCCTGTGCGGCCATCGTCATCGTATCGCTGCTGACCCCTCCGCCGAGCCGCGAGATCCAAAAAGAATTCGAGGCCGCCAAAACGTTTGTCTGCTAAATGTGCACCAAGCAAACATCTCAAAATCCTCCCGGACCGCCATCAACGGTCCGGGAGGATTTTCTCTTCGGCCGCTTCGTCTCCGTCTTTCGGAGGGTCCGGTGCGATTTCAAAATTCGGGTCCCCCTCACAATTCTCACATCTTGCGGCGCTTAACGGGTAAAAAGTCCCGCAATACACACATTTTTTAAACGCACATCCACACTTTGCAGCCTCAGCCGCCGTCAGAAAAACCAAGTTTTTCATATCCATAGCGAGCCTATGGACGTTCCCGACCAGACTGCCCAACCCAAGCAAGAAAATACCAAACGAAAACCAGAGGATCACATTCGCTGGCCGCATATCATCGGTAACCGGACCCACATCGACCGTCATGACCACTATGCATCCCATTGTGATGCATACGACACCAACAATGTACAGCGCGATCGACATTTTGCTTCTCACAACCACTCACCGCCCACTAAAGACTGTCGTCATTCTGTCACGTGCAAATATTCTTTCAAACCCTGCTGAAGAATCTG